>JBLIEN010000010.1:0-20618 GCA_047633115.1 Pontimonas sp. | reverse complement strand
AGAGGAACGCTTCAGCGTGGTGAAGCTTCACCACCTGCGTCCGGCTCCTGGATCTAAGAAAGCCAAGACTCGTGTGGGTCGCGGTGAAGCGTCCAAGGGCAAGACTGCCGGTCGTGGGACGAAGGGAACCCAGGCTCGCTACCAGGTCCGTCCCGGTTTCCAGGGTGGCCAGTTGACTTCGGTCATGCGCACGCCAAAGCTGCGCGGTTTCACCAACCCTTTCCGTGTTGAGTACCAGGTTGTCAACGTGGGTCGTCTCAGCGAGCTCTACCCCAAGGGCGGAGACGTCACTATTGCGGATCTCGTTGAGAAGGGCGCTGTACGCAAGAACGAGAAGGTCAAGGTCTTGGCTGATGGCAACCTGAATGTTGCTCTCACGGTGAGCGTTGACAAAGTGTCAAAACAAGCCGCCGAGAAAATCACCGAGGCGGGCGGCTCCGTCAAAGCTTAAAGCGGTGGGCCTGGTGGGAGAGTCACCATGACTTTCTCATCAGGCACCCTCAGCCGGTAAGCTCAAACCCACGTGCCACTTGGCACGGTGCAGGAGGATGATGTGTTCAGCGCGTTAGGGAGAATTTTCAAGACTCCTGACCTGAGGCGGAAAGTTCTTTTTACGCTTTCCATTATTGGCTTGTTTCGTTTGGGATCCTTCATTCCCGCTCCCTTTGTGGACTACCGCAACGTCCAGCAGTGTCTTGCTGGTACCGGTAACACGGCGGGGTTATACGAGCTCATCAACCTCTTTAGCGGTGGAGCTTTGCTCCAGCTCTCCATTTTTGCTCTGGGAATCATGCCGTACATCACGGCATCAATCATCACCCAGCTTTTGCGTGTCGTTATTCCTCACTTTGAAGCCTTACACAAAGAGGGTCAGGCGGGACAAAGTAAACTGACCCAGTACACCCGTTACTTGACTATCGGACTGGCTTTGTTGCAGTCGACCACGTTGATCACGGTGGCCAGGAGCGGCGCGCTGTTTGGTTCCTCGGGGGCACCTGCGTGTAACCAGTTGCTCACCAACGTTTCCTGGTACGCCATCATCCTCATGGTGATCACCATGACGGCGGGAACGGGCCTCATTATGTGGCTGGGTGAAATGATTACCGAACGTGGCGTGGGCAATGGAATGTCTTTGCTGATCTTCGTGTCCATCTCCGCTCAGTTCCCCTCCTCTTTGTGGGCAATCGCGCAGTCGAACGGTTCGACGATCTTCGTTCTGGTGATTGCCGTGGGCATCGTGATTATGGGCCTTGTCGTCTTCGTGGAGCAGTCTCAACGGCGGGTTCCGGTGCAGTATGCCAAGCGCATGGTGGGACGCAGGACCTATGGGGGAACAAATACCTATATCCCGATTAAAGTGAATATGGCCGGCGTGATTCCCGTGATTTTCGCTTCCTCCATGCTGTATCTGCCCTCTTTGCTTTCCCAGTTCAATGCTGCCGGCGCTGATGGCACTACACCGGCTTGGGTGGTCTGGATCCAGAACAACCTCACCTCAGGGGACAACCCTCTTTATATGGCTGTCTACTTTCTGATGATTGTGGGCTTCACCTACTTCTATGTCGCCATCATCTTCAACCCCGAAGAAGTGGCTGACAACATGAAGCGCTATGGCGGTTTCATTCCCGGTATTCGCGCTGGGCGCCCCACGGCGGAGTACTTGGATTACGTCTTGACGAGGATTACTCTTCCCGGTTCGCTTTATCTGGGCCTCGTGGCGCTGATTCCATTGATTGCGCTGGCCACCGTGAACGCGAACCAGAACTTCCCCTTCGGCGGGGCCAGCATTCTCATCATCGTTGGTGTGGGCCTGGACACTGTGAAGCAAATCGACGCTCAGTTGCAGCAGCGCCACTATGAGGGCTTGCTTAAGTGAATTCCGGCACCAGGCTTCTCTTGATTGGCCCCCCTGGCGCAGGTAAAGGAACACAGGCGGTGGAATTGTCCATTGCGTTCGGGGTGCCCGCGATTTCGACAGGGGACATCTTCCGTCACAACGTGAGGAACGAAACTCCCCTAGGCATTCAAGCCAAAAAGTTTATGGATGCTGGCGACAATGTCCCCGATTCCTTGACCAACGACCTGATCACGGATCGGCTGGAAGACACTGACTGCACGAATGGGTTCCTGTTGGATGGGTACCCCCGCACACCAGATCAAGTGCGCCATCTGGATGGCTTTCTCGCGGGTCACAGCACGGCGCTGAACGTTGTCGTGCAGTTAGTGGCAGATCCTGATGTAGTGGTCCAACGACTCCGTTTGCGGGCTATAGAGCAGGGCCGAGCCGACGACGATGAATCTGTGGTGCGCCACCGGCTCGAGGTCTATCGGGAACAAACGGCTCCTCTGATTGATATTTTCACCCAGCGCGGGCTTGTCGTCGCCATTGACGCGATTGGTGAAATTCCCGTCGTTACGTCGCGCATCATGGAGGCTTTGGCACAGAACGGCGTCACATCCTGAGGCTGGGACCTCCAACGACTTGTGCCCAGAGTAAACCGGGCCTAGGATAGGCAACTGGTGTCAAAAAGGCTTCTGAGTCTTTTCTGGCCCACACCGCACGACCAGTGCACACTCGTTCCGACAAGACATGGGGCTATGGCCAACAAAGACGGCGTCATTGAAATTGAAGGGGCGGTAGTTGAGGCCCTTCCCAATGCGATGTTCCGTGTGGAGTTGACTAACGGCCACAAGGTGCTTGCCCACATTTCGGGAAAAATGCGCCAGCATTACATCCGAATTTTGCCTGAAGACAAGGTAATCGTGGAGCTAAGTCCGTATGACCTCAGCCGAGGCCGCATCGTCTATCGATACAAGTAAGCACTGGGTAAGGAACGGCCCGGGAATCCACTCGGGCACGAGGCCAGCGAAGTAAAGGAAGCTCATGAAGGTCAGCGCCAGTGTCAAAGGTATGTGCGACAAGTGCAAAGTCATTCGTCGCCACGGAAAAGTAATGGTGATTTGCGAAAATCCCCGTCACAAACAACGTCAAGGCTAATAACTCAATACATCAGCAGCAGGATTACGAACCCGTCAATGACGGGGGACTCTTCGGGGAGAGGCCCGAGCACAGATCCTGCTCCACACCTCTCAATGCATCAGGAGAAATGACATGGCACGTCTTGCCGGAGTCGATATTCCCCGTGAAAAACGGGTCGAAATCGCTCTCACCTATATTTACGGGGTCGGCCGAACACGCTCGAAGCAAACGCTCGAGGCGACCGGGATTGACCCCAACATTCGCGTCAAGGATTTGACGGACGATCAGCTGTTGATCCTTCGGGACCACGTCGAAGGCACGTTCAAGGTCGAGGGTGACCTGCGCCGCGAAGTGACAGCCGATATTCGCCGCAAGGTGGAAATTGGTAGCTATCAGGGTGTGCGACACCGTCGCGGACTCCCCGTGAGAGGTCAGCGCACAAAGACCAATGCTCGCACTCGTAAAGGCCCCAAGCGCACTGTTGCGGGCAGGAAAAAAGCCGCCTAAGCAGCTTGATTGGTCATCCACACCTCGATTTAGAATCACGGAGAAAAAACAATGGCAGCACCCAAGTCGACCGCCCGCAAGCCGCGGCGTAAGACCAAGAAAAATATCGCCGTGGGCCAGGCTCACATCAAGTCCACCTTCAACAACACCATCGTGTCGATCACTGACCCTTCCGGGGCCGTCATTTCGTGGGCGTCGTCCGGCGGAGTGGGCTTCAAAGGCTCGCGTAAGTCGACTCCTTACGCTGCGCAGCTAGCTGCAGAGTCTGCTGCTCGTCAGGCACAGGAGCACGGCATGAAGAAGGTCGAAGTTTTCGTCAAGGGACCTGGCTCCGGTCGCGAAACAGCTATTCGTTCACTCCAGGCTGCTGGCCTGGAGGTGGGTTCGATCACTGATGTGACCCCTCAGGCTCACAACGGTTGCCGCCCCCCCAAGCGTCGTCGCGTATAGCGGGAGCTGAGCCCTGGGATGTCCCAGGTTTCTGCCCCATCACCCCCACAACCCCATAGTTAGTTACGGCCTAGGCCGGCAGTCAACCAGGTGTCATATAGCGGACACTTAGCCGAAAGGAATCACCAGTGCTCATTGCACAGCGCCCCACCCTGACAGAAGAAACTCTCTCCGATTTCCGCTCCGCCTTTGTGATTGAACCCCTTGAGCCCGGCTTTGGTTACACGCTAGGCAACTCCATGCGTCGCACCTTGCTCTCCTCTATCCCGGGGGCTGCGGTGACCAGCATCCGCATAGACAGCGTGTTGCATGAGTTTTCAACTGTGGAGGGCGTGAAAGAAGACGTCACCGAAATCATTTTGAACATAAAGAGCCTCGTTGTCTCCAGTGAGCACGACGAGCCCATCACCGCTTACTTGCGTAAGCAGGGCTCTGGTGCCGTAACGGCTGCCGACATCCAGGCCCCCGCCGGTGTGGAGATTCACAATCCTGAGCTTCACATCGCCACCTTGAACGATAAGGCGAGCTTCGAACTGGAGCTCACCATTGAGCGTGGACGAGGATACGTATCCTCCGTTCAGAACCGTAACGAGTACGCCGAAGCCGGCCAGATTCCGATCGACTCGATTTACTCTCCTGTTCTCAAGGTCACGTATCGCGTCGAAGCAACTCGCGCCGGCGAGCGTACTGACTTCGACCGCCTCGTGGTCGATGTTGAGACGAAGCCTTCTATGAGTCCTCGCGACGCGGTGGCCTCCTCAGGGCGGACTCTGGTCGAGCTGTTTGGTTTGGCCCGCGATCTGAATGCGGAAGCAGAGGGAATCGAAATTGGCCCCGCCCCCGTAGAGGTCGTCCTCTCGACTGAAATGGCGATGCCTATTGAAAGCCTGGACCTGACCGTGCGCAGCTACAACTGCCTCAAGCGTGAAGGCATCAACAACGTCAGCGAATTGGTCGCTCTTTCAGAGCACCAGCTGATGAACATCCGCAACTTCGGTCAGAAGTCAGTGGACGAGGTCCGGGACAAGCTCGTGGAAATGGGTTTGTCGCTCAAGGACCCGATCCCCGGCTTTGACGGTTCCGCTTTCTACAGCGGTCTCGAAGAAGGCGAAGAGTACTAAACCCGGTGGGCACTCCCCGGTGCCAAGCCCTGTGAAACACGGAAGAGAACACAACAATGCCTAAGCCTACAAAAGGACCCCGCCTCGGAGGCGGGCCTGCCCACGAGCGTTTGATGTTGGCAAACCTTGCCACCGCTTTGTTTACCCACGGTCGTATTCAAACCACCGAAACAAGAGCAAAGCGTTTGCGCCCGCTTGCCGAGAAACTCGTTACCTTCGCAAAGCGCGGTGACCTGCACGCTCGTCGTCGGGTGATGACAATCATTCGCGACAAGTCCGCCGTCCACAAGTTGTTCACGGAAATCGCGCCCCAGGTGGACAAGCGCGAAGGCGGTTACACGCGGGTCATCAAGACTGGCTTCCGTAAAGGCGACAACGCTTCCATGGCCGTCATTGAGCTCGTGCTGGAGCCCGTGAACCCCAAGCCCAAGACCAAGAAGGCTCAGCCCGCGGCGGACCAGGCCGCGCCAGAAGTTGTGGAAGATGTCGTTACCGTCATCGAAGACGCGACGGCTCCTGAAACTTCAGCGGAGGCAATGGAGTCCGTTGAGATCGACATGGCTGCTCCGGCAGAGGGCGAAAGCGAAGAAGTTGCCCCAGAGCCAGACAAGGGCGACGTCAAATAGAGCTATCTGTAGGCACCCAGCCCCACAAGGCTGGGTGCCTTAGCTGTTTCTGTGCCTTGTGGACGTAAACTCGGGCCCTCGATGGTGGGGAACTTTTGGGTTCTCATGCGTCATGCCCGAGGAGGCATTCTCGCCTCCCGGGAGGATGCAGCGGAGCTAGCCAACAGTGCCTACACTGGCATTCGTGACAACGAGGCTTCGGATAGATTGCGCGTACCTAGGTAAGGCATATTCTGGGTGGGCAAAACAGCCCCGCGAGCGCACTATCCAGCACGAATTGGAAAGCGCACTCGCCACTGTTTTACACGCGGCCAGGAAAGATGTCAGCACCGTGGTCGCCGGTCGAACCGATGCGGGTGTCCATGCCCTGGGCCAGGTATGCCATGTGGACCTGGCTGATTCGATCCCTCTGACCTCCGCGGCCCTTGCTAGCTTGCCCAAGAGGGTCAACGGTGCGCTGGGCACCGACGCAATTGTGGTTCATTCCGCGCGCCACGCGCCACAGGGATTCCATGCGAGGTATTCCGCGCTGGCTCGGCACTACGAGTACCGGCTGGCTGACCGCCGGGCCCTCAAGAACCCGCTGAAGCGGGACATTACTGCCCGCACACCCTACGATCTCGATGTCGATGCGATGAACGACGTGGGGGAGGCCCTCTTGGGGTTGCATGATTTTCAGGCTTTTTGTGTTCTGAGAGCTGGTGCGACCACGATTCGTACATTGCAGAAGTTCACCTGGACGCGGGATATCGAAGGTGTCCTGGTGGCAAGTCTTTCTGCTGACGCCTTTTGCCGGTCCATGGTTCGGTCTTTGGTGGGGGCTGGGGTGGCCGTCGGCCGAGGCGCCCGCAGTGTCGACGAGGTGCTGGCTGCCCGGGCTGCGAGAAAGAGAACCAGTTTGTGGGTGACTATGCCCGCGAAAGGGTTGACGCTGGTGTCCGTGACCTATCCGGAGGATAATCTGTTGGCCATGCGCGCCGTGCAGACCAGAGCCACCAGGACTCGCCACGGGGATTGACCCGGCCTCCGTTGTGCCCTAGGATTACCAACTGGTGCTAATCGCCGATTGAGTGCCAGGTTGAGCCCTCCACCGGGAGGTTCTGATACAGAACACCCACGGAGCGGGATTCACGAACACCTCGAACCCCCAAGGAATGTCGCATGACGCGCACGTTTTCACCTAAGCCCGCTGATGTTCAGCGAGAGTGGCTCATCATCGACGCCACCAACGTGGTCTTGGGCCGCCTCGCCTCCCACTCAGCAGCCTTGCTGCGCGGGAAGCATAAGCCCACCTTCGCCCCTCACATGGACATGGGCGATCACGTCATCATCGTGAATGCCGACAAGGTAGTCCTCACAGGCTCCAAGTTGAGCCAGAAAGTTGCCTACCGACACTCGGGATATCCGGGTGGGCTCAGCGGTATGACCTACGACAAGCTCATGGAAACCAACCCTATTCGGGCCGTTGAAAAAGCCATTCGAGGCATGTTGCCCAAGAACACCCTGGGACGCGATCAAATGGCCAAGCTCAAGGTTTACACCGGCGGCGAACACCCCCACCAGGCTCAATTGCCTAAGCCCTACTCTCTCGACCAGATCGCGCAGTAGCGCTCAAGCTAAGGACACAAGAACAGTGGCTATGACAGAAGAAACCCAAGAACCCGCAGCGGTAGCAGAAGCTCCCTCGTCGTTCAGTACCGAGACCCCAGGGGCCGTAGAGGCCATCGAAAAGAAGCCTCGCGGCAAGTTGACCGTAGGAGGTCACGCTGTAGGCCGACGTAAGCAAGCTATCGCGCGCGTCCGCCTCGTGCCTGGCGCGGGCATTTACACCGTCAACGGGCGCACGCTCGAACAGTACTTCCCCAACAAGCTTCACCAGCAGCTCATCAATGACCCTTTCACGGTCCTCGAACTGGGTGAAAGCTACGACGTGATTGCGCGAATTACCGGCGGTGGGCCTTCCGGCCAGGCCGGCGCATTGCGCTTGGGAATCGCTCGCTCTTTGAACCAAATCGATGAGGAAAACAACCGCGCTGTGCTCAAGAAGGCCGGCTTCCTTTCACGCGATGCTCGCGTGAAAGAGCGCAAGAAGGCTGGTCTCAAGAAGGCTCGTAAGGCTCCTCAGTACTCTAAGCGCTAGTCGTTCCACCACCATCTCATGGGTCGCATATTCGGCACTGATGGCGTTCGGGGGCTCGCGAACCGGGATCTCACGGCCGATATGGTGGTGAGGCTTTCGCAAAGTGCAGCCTTGGTGTTGACCAAAGGTCGCCACGCCGAGGAGTTGAAGGCAGAGGGACGTCGTCCGCGCGCCGTCCTCGCCCGGGATCCCAGGATTTCCGGTGAGTTCTTGGGCGCCGCTGTGGCCGCGGGGTTGGCAAGCTCCGGTATCGATGTTTTCGATGCCGGCGTTATTCCGACTCCCGCCACCGCATACCTGGTCCGCGAGGGAGGGTTTGATTTTGGGGTAATGGTCTCCGCCTCTCACAACCCCGCGCCAGACAACGGGATCAAGTTCTTTTCGTATGGCGGCACCAAGCTTCCGGACGAGGTTGAAGACCGCATCGAAGAGATGATGAACGAGCCTCCGCTCGCCCCCACTGGTAAAGACGTGGGTCGCATTCAGCGCTTTGCGGACGCAGAAGACCGCTATCTCATTCACCTGTTGCAGACGTTGGACTGCGATCTCACCGGGCTGCACGTGGTGCTCGATTGTGCACACGGCGCCGCTTCTGCCATCGCGCCAAGGGTATTCCTGGGAGCGGGAGCCCAGGTCACCGTCATCGGAAACGAACCGGATGGTCTAAACATTAACCTGGGCTATGGATCCACCCACCTTGATAACCTCCAAAAAAAGGTTGTGGAGCTCGGTGCGGACTTTGGTGTTGCGCACGACGGCGATGCCGACAGAGCCCTCGCGGTAGATCACACCGGCCGGGTTATCGACGGCGATCGCATCATGGCTATTTTGGCGCTGTCCATGAAAGAAGCCGGAACGCTTGCGTCAGACACCCTGGTGTGCACGGTGATGTCAAACCTGGGTTTACGTAAGGCCATGGAGGGACACGGCATCACCGTGAAAGAAACAGCGGTGGGTGACCGTTATGTCCTCGAGGAGCTAGCCCGCAGTGGTGCCAGCCTGGGTGGGGAACAATCGGGCCACGTCATTCTTCCGGAGCACTCCACCACGGGCGATGGAATTCTGACGGGTTTGCAGTTGGCGAGAGAAGTTCATCGCACGGGGAGGTCGTTAGCTGTCCTGGCAGACCAGATTGAGCTTTTTCCTCAGGTTCTCCATAACGTAACCGGCGTTGACCGCGCGGCGGTGTCGACCAACGAGGTCGTTCTCGCCGCTGTTGCCGCCGCCAGTGCCGAACTGGCCCACTCGGGCCGAGTGATGGTGCGACCCTCGGGAACGGAAGCCCTCGTTCGGGTCATGGTGGAAGCACTCGATCACGAGACGGCCGAACGTATTGCGTCATCGCTTGCCGCCGTGATCACGAGTGAGCTCGCGGAGGCTTAGGTTTTGCGCAGCAAGACCGTATTAATCCTGTGATCAGCTTCTTTCCGCAAGATGAGAGACGCTCGGGGCCTGGTAGGCAGGATGTTTTCGGTGAGGTTGGGTTCGTTTATCCCTCGCCATAGGCGCTGAGCTTCTGCTCGGGCTTGGGTTTCTCCCAGTGCCGAATATCGGTGAAAATAGCTCCGAGGGTCACTAAACGCTCCCTTCTGCAGGGCGACAAACCGTTCTTCGTACCACTGCGCGATATCCACGGTCCGAGCATCCAGATAGATTCCAAAGTCGAAAAGGTCGCTGATTGCTAGCGCGGAATTGGTGGCCGGGGGTGCCAAAACGTTGAGGCCCTCAATAATAACGATGTCGGGTGAGGCTATTTCTGTCGTTTCACCCTCCACCCGGTCATACAACAAATGGGAATAAACCGGCGCCATCACCGGGGAAACGCCGCTCTTCAGCTGGGATACAAAACGAAGAAGCGCTCGACGGTCGTAGCTTTCGGGAAAACCTTTCCGGTCGAGTAGGCCGTCGTGAGTGAGCTGTTTGAGCGGCAAAAGGAAGCCATCGGTGGCGATGAGCGACACCCGTGGGGTGTCAGGGTTTCGGGAAAGGAGCTCTGCAAGAACCCTGGAGGTGGTGGACTTTCCCACCGCGACGCTGCCCGCCACCCCAATGATGAAGGGGGTGTGCGACATGCCATCTCCGAGGAACTGACGCGTAATGGAGTGGATATGACGAGCCCCCTCCACATAGAGCGCGAGTAGCCGGGCAAGAGGTTGATAAACCTCCAACACTTCCTCGGCGTCCAACATGTCACCCGCGGACCGAACGCGAGCTAGGTCCGCGTCCGAGAGCGGAAGCGGCGCGCTCGGGGCGAGATCCGCCCACGTCTGGCGGTCATATTCGACGAAGGGGCTGCCGCCTTCTTGATTAAGCCCCGCCGATGCCATAGCCACCAGAGTAGTAGGCCGCGGCGCCTGGGGGCCATCGCCTAGACTCGCTCCCATGTGTGGAATTGTGGGGTACGTGGGCCAACGATCAAGTTCTGACGTGCTTTTGAGCGGTCTAGCCCGGCTCGAATACCGCGGTTACGACTCGGCTGGTGTCGCCATCATCGAGAATACTGGACGCTTGGTGTCGCATAAACGGGCTGGAAAGCTTGGCAATTTGAGCGGTGACCTGGCTGCGACTCCGCTGGGTGTTGGCACCACGGGCATCGCGCATACCCGCTGGGCTACCCACGGGGCACCTACCGATGCAAACGCTCACCCACACCTGGCCGATAACGGCAAGCTCGCCTTGATCCACAACGGCATCATCGAAAACTTTCAGGAACTCAAATCCGAATTGGTCGCTGCCGGCGAACGGTTTGTGAGTGACACGGACTCCGAGGTAGCAGCACTCCTCGTGGGTTTGGCGTACCGGGAAACCCATGACCTCACCGCAGCGATGATGCAGGTGGTGGGTCGCCTGGAAGGGGCCTTCACCCTTCTCGTGGTTCACGAAGAGGTTCCGGGTGTTGTGGTGGGCGCACGCCGGAATTCTCCGTTGGTTATAGGGGTGGGCGAGGGGGAAAACTTCCTGGGCTCTGATGTCGCTGCGTTTGTGGCATATACCCAAAAAGCCCTCGCGCTCGGGCAAGACCAGGTTGTGACCATCACGGCCAACTCCATTGACGTGCTGTCGTTTGCCGGCGAAAAGGTAAGCCCTCCCGAATTCACTATCGATTGGGACGCTTCCGCTGCGGATAAGGGTGGCTGGTCAAGTTTTATGGCCAAAGAAATCTCAGAAGAGCCCGAAGCGGTCGCCAACACGCTTCGGGGGCGGCTATCGCTCGACGGGGCTGTTAATCTCCCCGAGCTCGAGAACCTCGCCATCGATCAGATTGATCGGGTGATATTCATCGCGTGTGGAACAGCAGCGTATGCCTCGATGCTGGGCGCCTATGCCATGGAAAAGTGGTCGGGCATCCCGGCCACCGTTGAGCTCTCGCACGAATTTCGCTACCGGGACCCCGTCGTGGGGCCGGGAACCCTCGTCGTGTCGGTCAGTCAGTCAGGCGAAACGATGGACACGTTGATGGCGGTGCGATTTGCCGCTGAAGCGGGAGCCCAGACGCTGTCTTTGTGCAACACCCAAGGGGCGACGATTCCGCGAGAATCCGGCGCAACCCTCTACACCTATGCGGGCCCAGAAGTTGCCGTTGCCTCCACAAAAGCTTTTCTCTCCCAGGTTGTCGCAATCTATTTACTGGGTCTTTATCTCGGGGGCAAAAGGGGCGTCGTGAGCGCTGAACAGGCCGCAAGCCTCGCTACGGATTTACACGCTTTGCCCGATCAGATTCAAGAAATGGTCGAAGCGGGTCCCCGCATCAAAGAGATGGCGGGGTGGATGGTGGACACCCGATCGGTTCTGTATCTCGGCCGCCACGTGGGCTACCCGGTTGCTTTGGAAGGAGCTCTCAAGCTTAAGGAGCTTGCCTACATTCATGCTGAAGGCTTCGCCGCCGGGGAACTCAAACATGGACCGATTGCGTTGATTGAACCGGGTCAAATTGTTTTTGTTATTGTCCCGAGCCCCCGTGACCCCTCCTCCCTCCACAACAAAGTTGTCTCGAACATTCAAGAGATCCGGGCCAGGGGCGCGCGCGTCATTGCCATCGCCGAAAAGGGTGACGCTGCTGTCTTGCCCTATGCAGACGAGGTCATCCCTATTCCTCTGGCATCGACTTTTATGGAACCTCTGCTAGCTGTCGTTCCTTTGCACATTTTTGGTATGGAACTGGCCGGGGCGAAAGGGCTGGATATTGACCAGCCAAGAAACCTGGCGAAGTCCGTCACAGTGGAATAGTCGAGGGTCACACGCATGATGGTGGGAGTGGGAGTAGACATCGTCGATATCGCGCGCTTTGAGCGGGCGCTCATTCGCACGCCTCGCTTACGGGAGAGGCTTTTCGGTGACGCGTATGCAAGCGGCGAGAATCTCAACGTCGCTTCTTTGGCTGCCCGATTTGCTGCCAAAGAGGCGACGCTCAAAGCGCTAGGTGGAGGTATTGTCGGATTTTCCTGGCAAGACATTCATGTCACTCGCCCGATGGGACAGCGCCCCGAGCTGGTGCTTTTCGGCGGAGTGGAAACCCGAGCACGCGAACGTGCAGTGGTGAGTCAGCACCTGTCGTTGTCCCACGATGGAGGGATGGCGATAGCGTTCGTCGTCATGGAGGGAGAACCGTGAGCCAATCGATGCGTGAGGCTCGTATTCGACCCTCCGCGATATCGCACAATGTGGAAGTGTTGCGCGCCATGGCGGGCACCCCCAACATGCTTATTGTGGTGAAAGCCGACGGCTACGGACACGGCGCCGTGACCGCCGCTCGCGCCGCTCTCGAAGGCGGCGCGAACTGGTTGGGAACCGCTGATCTTGCAGAGGCGCTCGAGCTTCGAGAAGCGGGCATCACCGCACCTATTTTGTCGTGGTTGTTTGGGCCGGGTGAGGACCTTGCGCCTGCGTATGAGCAGGGTATTGACCTGGGGGTGTCCTCTATCGCCCAGCTGGAGCGCGTGGCTGCGGTTGCGACACAGAATGCACCCGCACGCATTCACCTCAAAATTGATAGTGGTTTGGGCAGAAATGGTTCGGACCCCCGGGACTGGGACATGTTTTTCTCTCGGGTCGCCGCGGCTCAAAAATTGCGGAAAGTGGAGACTGTCGGCATCTTCACGCACCTGTCAGGTGCCTCAGGCGAAGCCGATGCAGCACAAGGTGTTGTGTTTGATTCCGGCGTGGCCTTGGCTCAAGAGTATGGAATTGAGCCGCAGATCCGGCATGTCGCATCGAGTATTGGCACCAGTGACTCCCCAGGCCTCGCCCGCGACATGGTTCGGGTCGGGGCGGCTGCGTACGGGGTTCCGGTCACACGGCGCTATCACGGGGTGGGTTTGGTTCCCGCGATGCGGGTAAGTGGTCAGGTGATTTTGACCAAGCGCGTCGCCGCTGGATTAGGGGTTGGTTATGGGCATACGTATAAAACTGGTGCGGAAACGACGCTGGCACTCATTCCTCTGGGCTATGCCGACGGGATTCCCCGTCATGCGTCGTCTGCCGGACCGGTCACGATCGAGGGGGAGCGCTTCGTTGTTTCCGGGAGGATCTCGATGGATCAGTTGAGCGTGGACGTGCACGATGCTGTCGTTCGCGAAGGCCAATGGGCCGTTTTGTGGGGAGACCCTGGCGAAGGCGAACCAAGCGCAAATGATTGGGCACAAGCGGCGGGGACCATCGCCTACGAGATTGTCACCAGGTTGGGCCCCCGCGTTCCGCGCGTGGTGGTTCCGTGACGCACATCGTCCCCACGTCCGCCGCGATGGAAGCTTTGGGGGCTTCGATCGCTGTACTTTCTCGAGCTGGAGACGTCTTTGTCTTGACCGGTGAACTCGGGGCGGGTAAGACAACGTTCAGCAGGGGTTTCGGCGAGGCCATGAACCTCGAAACCCAGGTGTCGAGTCCCACATTCGTTGTGGCAAGAGAACATCTCTCCAAAACTGCCGGGGCCCCCCCATTGGTGCACATCGATGCGTATCGCGTGGGATCTGCTCAAGAAATGGACGAACTGGATATCGATGTTCCCCACTCTGTTGTGGTCGCCGAGTGGGCAGCTCCTTTCGTCTCCGTGCTGAGTCAAAGCTGGCTGGAGCTACGTTTTGAGCGCCCCCACGGTGAGGCCGGTGACCTCGAGGCGGACCAACCTCGCACTGTCACCCTGGCAGGCTACGGAAACAGTACCGATTTCTTTGCCCGCATTGCCCCCGCTCTGAAAGCTGCTGATGTTTCTCGCAGTTGATTCATCGCTGGGCACCCAGGTGGCGCTTGTGGACGCGCAGGGCGTCACCCGGGCAGAGGCATCGAGTGCGGACCCTCGAGGGCACGCTGAGATTATCGGGGTGCTCTTGGAGAGTGTTTTCGCCACAGCTGGTGTGCGCCCCGCGGAGGTGACTTCTGTCGTGATGGGGATTGGCCCGGGCCCTTTCACCGGGCTTCGTGTCGGGATGGCGGCAGCTTCAGCCTTTGCGCTTTCTCGAGGGGTACCCCTACTGCCCGTCATTTCTCATGATGCCCTGGGCTATTTTGCCCCGGGCGATGTTGTGGTGGTCACTGACGCCAGACGAGGAGAAGTGGCGTATTCGGTGTACCGCGAGGCGCAGGAGGGTCGTCGGGTGGTCGGACCCGCGCTGGTAAAACCCGAAGACTTAGACCACGTTTTGGCCGACGCACGGGAGATGCCTCGGATAGTGGGCCTCGAGATACCGGTAGCAGAGCTCGCCCGGGTGGCTTTGGACTACCAGCACCGTGGAGCTGCTTTCCCGGAGCCCACTCCCCGCTATTTACGGGCGCCTGATGTGAGCGTCCCGAAATGACGTACTCGGTTTCCCGCGCATTGCTGGAGGACTTGCCGGAAATGATGGAGCAAGAGTCGATGCTCTTTGGCCTTGATGCTTGGTCGCCCGAGCTTATGGTGGAGGAGGTGTCTCACCCCTTCAGCTACTATCTGGTGGCCAGGCTGGATGGCTCAGGAACCTTAGCGGGATACGGTGGGCTTCGAGCGGCGCCGAGCCTGGCGGAGATCGGCGATATCCAGACCCTCGCCACCGTGGCGGATCATCGCAAAAAAGGCTTGGGTCGAACGCTGCTGCGAGCGCTGCTGGAAGAAGCCCGTCGGCGGGGAGCGCATGACGTGTTCTTAGAGGTTCGAGCAGATAACCCTGGCGCGCAAAGCCTCTATGAGTCTGAAGGGTTCCTCGTCATCGACAGGCGCAGGGGCTACTACCAACCCGAGGGCGTTGATGCTCTCGTGATGCGCCGCCGTCACCAGGACGGGCAGACGGAAGGGGCGGGTGACCATGGCTGAGCCGGTGGTGTTGGGGATTGAAACCAGTTGTGATGAAACCGGAGTGGGCATTGCTCAAGGGAAGAGACTTTTGGCCCACTGCGTCGCGTCTTCGATGGATGAACATGCGCTTTATGGCGGGGTCGTGCCCGAAGTAGCCGCGAGAGCTCACGTCGAAGCCCTTCCCTCCATGCTCACCGCGGCGCTTGCCGAGGCGGGTCTGACTTTTGGAGACCTTGACGCCATCGCGGTCACCACAGGTCCCGGCCTTGCCGGTGCCCTCATGGTGGGGGTGGGGGCCGCCAAAGCTCTCGCGGTCAGCTTGGGGCTGCCCTTTTATGCTCTAAACCACCTGGTGGGGCACGTCGGGGTGGAGTACCTGAACCAGGAGCGAGACCTCGCCATGCCCACCATTGCCCTGTTGATTTCTGGCGGGCACACGTCACTTTTGTTGGTGAAGGATTTGGCCTCCGATGTTGAACTGTTGGGAGAAACCATTGATGATGCTGCGGGTGAAGCGTTTGACAAGGTGGCACGGGTTCTCGGTCTTCCCTATCCCGGTGGGCCACACATTGATCGGGTAGCGAAGGAAGGGAATCCTCACGCAGTGTCGTTCCCGCGGGGGCTCACGAGCCACAAAGATCAACAACGCCACCGCTATAACTTTTCTTTCTCCGGTCTCAAAACCGCTGTGGCTCGCTCCGTTGAGGCGACTCGCGCAACGGGAGCCGACGTCCATGTGGCTGATACTGCGGCTTCCTTTCAAGAGGCGGTGGCGGAAGTGTTGGTGAAAAAGGCGCTCGCTGCCTGCAAGGAATATGGAGTCCCCCGACTGCTCATCGCCGGCGGGGTGGCTGCGAACTCTCGGGTCCGCGCCCTTGCAGAAGAGGAGTGTCAAAAGGCAGGCGTCGATTTTCGGGTGCCGCCCTTGGCGTTGTGCACCGATAACGGCGCGATGGTTGCAGCCCTGGGTGCTCTGCGCATGCAGAGTGGATTTGGTTCTTCTCCTTTGAACGCGGGGGTGTTCTCCAGCTTGAGCCCTTCCACCATCCAACTCATGGAGTAGGTCAGTAGGGTGGTCTCCATGAGCTCCCTTGGTCCTCTCCGTCCCACAGAATCTGTGCCCATCACGGAAGTATCGGTGACCGAGGTCTCTGTGGAAACTACCGGCGTACTGCCCGCTCCTGCCCCGGTGCAATCCGGAACCACACTGTCCAAAGCAGCGTTAGGCACCGCGGTTAGCGCCCTCATTTTGGCCCCGATTTTTGGTTTGGGAATTGTGCCCGCGATTGTGGCCGTGATTATGGGGCATATCGGCAGGAAGGCGGCCCCCGCAGGCCGCTTACGTTCGACCATCGCGGTGGGCGTGGGGTACGCGGCGTTGATGATCGGAACCGCAGTCCTCGTCCTCGTGGCACTGCCGCTGGCGTTGGCATTTCTGATGAGTGCCGGCTACATCCTGGAAGGTTAAGACTCTCGGGTTGCCAACACGGCAATGCGCGAACCTCGATGACGGGTGAGAATGAGCGTTTTTTCGCCCTCACCTTTCAGGCTCAATTGAGCGCGCAGGCCATGAGGATCAACATCAATACCTCTCTTCTTTATCTCTAGGGAGCCCAGGTGCGCGCGGGACACAAGGTCCTTAACCCGTTTGAGATTGTAGGGAACGACCTCTTCTACCCGGAAAGACTGGGCCAGTGGAGTCACCACGGGCCCTTGAGTGCTGAAATAGGCGATGCTCTCATCCAGCATGACCCCGTGATGGGTTCTGGCAAGGTCGCCAATGAGGCGCGCGCGAATGACAGCGCCATCGGGTTCAATGAGGTAGTCGCCGAGCTCTCCGACTTCGGCGTCCAGGGAATCTGTGGCCGCACCCAGTTGCGCGGTCCCACGAGGAGAAATCACGAGAGCGCTTCGGGTGACGTGTTCCGTGGCCAAAGTCCCTGACCAGAGCACCATTTCCGCCACGGAGCCGTGATGGGACACCCATTGGGCTTCCATGCCTTCGGGAATCAGGTCCCGATTCATCCACGGGGCGAGTTTGATTCCAGCGGACTTCTGGCGTGCCTGATCAAAGACCCACCCCAGAGGGGGCGACCAGTCGTGGGGGTCCGCCAACCGTTGCGAGCCAGACCGCCGGGCAGGGTCGCACCACAGTGCTTCATACCCAGAGGTGTCTGTATCTTGTGCTGTTGCGTGGCGCACCGCGACGTCTTCAAAAGGGTTCAGGTTATAGGCGGCAAGGGCGGCGGTGGTCTCGTCAGCTTCCAGAGCGAGAACGTTCAAACCGATTCCCGCAAAAGCGACCGAGTCTCCTCCGATCCCACATCCTGCGTCACACACTGAGGTGATGCCAGCGGCGCGGAATCGGCCCGCGTGATGGCTGGAGACGGCGAGCCTCGTGGCCTGCTCGAGACCGTCCTTCGTGAAAAGCATGCGGGCGGCGAAATCGCCAAATTTGTCAAAGGCTTTGTCCCGCAGGCCCCACTGGCCCGCTACCGCGCGAACGATCTCCGGAGAATGCCCCGCTTTCCGCAAAGCGGTGACGAGTGAAGAGGTGTCTCCGAGAGGATTTTCTTCACGAAGCGCGGCGAGCAGTCGTAAAGAGTCAGGGTGCAGCAGTGCATCGAGCTCGCCGCGGTCCATGACTTCATTCTGCCAGTAGAGAGAATTCTGGCACTCGTATTGCGCGAGTGCTAATTCGTTCGCTACAGTTGACTTAGCACTCGGATAGTGAGTGTGCTAACTCATAGTCTCAGAAAGAGGTCAACCGTGTCGGTGTCCATCAAACCGCTCGAAGATCGCATCGTGATCAAGCAACTCGAAGCAGAGCAGACCACTGCTTCTGGTTTAGTCATTCCTGATACCGCTAAAGAAAAGCCACAGGAAGGCGAAGTTGTCGCCGTCGGACCCGGTCGTTTCGACGACAACGGCAACCGTGTCCCCATGGATGTTGCCGTCGGCAACGTCGTGCTGTACTCGAAGTACGGTGGAACCGAAGTGAAGTTTGGCAGCGACGAGTATCTCGTGTTGTCAGCTCGCGACGTTCTCGCCATTGTGGAGCGCTAAGCGCTCCACCGCATTTCATGGGAGGCCTCACACAATGTGTGGGGCCTCCGTGCTTTAACCGCCAGGTCACGGGTATATTCTGTGGCGGTGGAGGATGCCAAGCAAGTGCGACAGGGTTTTCTTTCCGCCCTTGCTGCTTATGGCCTCTGGGGTTTGCTCCCCGTCTTTTTCGTCGCACTCGACCCGAGTGGGCCGTGGGAAATATTGGGCTGGAGGATCGCCCTTTCGCTGATTTTTTGCCTGGGAATCCTCCTCTTCTTGCGCAGAATTCCGCTCACTCTCGGGCTGCTGCGAAATCGTAGCCTCCGGGGGCTTTCCGCGATCGCTGCACTGCTGATTCTTATCAACTGGTCGGTCTACGTGTACTCGTCACTAAACGGCTTCATCGTGGAAGCAGCTCTGGGGTATTTCATTAATCCCCTCGTGACCGTCGCATTGGGTGTGATTGTCCTCAAGGAAAAACTTCGCCCCTTGCAGTGGGTGGCGTTGGGTTTGGCGGTGGTTGCCGTGGTGGTACTGGCGGTGGGGTACGGGTCGGTGCCGGTCATCTCGTTGACGCTGGCGCTGTCTTTCGGCTTTTACGGCTTCGTGAAAAACCGTATGGGACCAAGGGTTAAATCCGTCGACAGCCTGACACTAGAAACACTGTGGCTCACTCCGGTTGCCGTGGGCTTGTTGATCTGGGTTGCCCGAGGAGAGGGACTTACCCTGGGCACGCTGGGAGCGGGCCATACGGCTCTGCTGTTGACAGCCGGCGCGGTGACAAGTATTCCGCTGCTCTTTTTTGGAGCGGCCGCAAGGCGACTGCCGTTGACCATTATGGGACTGATGCAATACGTCGCCCCTGTCATGCAGTTCACGTTCGGAGTGTTCATCATGGGCGAACCCATGCCCTTGGAGCGATGGTTGGGTTTTGGGGTGGTCTGGATCGCGCTGGTACTTTTGAGCGTGGATGCGCTGACCTCACGTCGGAGCCGGTCGGCGAGACCCACAGAATTGCCCTAGTTTCCTCCGCACGCACCCTCGATCACCGACCAGCATGTTATAGGGATGTGATGAAACCAGTTTGTTTACGAAACATTCAGCGCCTACATTGGGGGGGTGGCCGTGTTTTCACGTCCACTTTCTTGATAAAACGTAAAGGAGAAACATGAGCGTATTTACCAAGGCCGCGAGTGGCATTGCCATTTTTGCTGCCTCAGCGCTAGTGCTCAGTGGCTGTGCAGCCGCTGAAGAAGAGGTTACGACCACAGAGGAGACTACGTCTGCTGCTGTTGAGTCTTTGGCTCTTAAGATCGGTACGGCCCTGCCCGTCACCGGTAACCTCGCATTCCTCGGGCCGCCCGAAGAAGCTGGTGTTCTTTTGGCTCAGGCAGATATCAACGATGCTGCCGCTGGAATCGACCTGGAAGTTATTTTCGGCGACTCAGGTGACACCGACAACAAGGCTTACGAAACTGAAATTCCTCGCCTCTTGAACGAAAACGTTTCGGCTATCGTCGGTGCAGCTTCTTCTGGCGTGTCTTTCCAGTTCATTGATCAGGTGACCAAAGAAGCAGGCGTGATTCAGATTTCGCCCGCCAACACCTCACCTAACTTCACTGACTACGACGACGATGGACTGTACTTCCGTACAGCTCCCTCCGACGTGTTGCAGGGTGAAGTTCTCGGTAATCTCCTCGCCGCAGATGGTCACGCGACCGTCGCCATGATCGTCATCAACGACGCTTATGGAACCGGCCTGCGCGACAACGCAACCTTGGCTTTCGAAGCTGCTGGTGGAACTGTTGTGTCAACCCCGTCTTACAACGTGGGAGACACCAACTTCACTTCGCAGATCAACGAGATGCTTGCCGACGACCCTGACGCCATTGTCGTCTTGGCCTTCGACGAGACCAAGACCATTGTTCCCGCTTTGATCGATGCAGGTTTCAGCAACACTGACCTGTACTTCACTGACGGTAACCTCGCTGACTACTCGGCAGATTTCGAGCCTGGACTCATCGAAGGTTCCAAGGGAACTCTTCCTGGCCCCCCCTCTGACACCATTTCGGATGACTACAAAACTCGTGCAAACGAGCTGTGGGTCGCCAACGGTGGCGAGGACCTGACCTCATGGGCGTACAGCACCGAGTCTTATGACGCGACTGTCCTCCTTGCTCTTGCTGCTTTGTCTGCTGGTTCCACGGACCCCGCAGCAATGGCTGCCAAGATGTCTGAGGTCTCTGGCTTCACCGGAGGTGGCACCAAGTGCACCACCTTCGCTGAGTGTGCAGGAATCATCAACGACGGCGGAGTTGCTGACTATGACGGTCTTTCCGGTGGCATCGCCCTCAACGAGGCCGGTGACCCCACGGAAACCTCTATCGGTATCTACCAGTTCGACGGCAACAACGTTCCTCAGACCTACAAGGGCTAAGAATCGTTAGTTCGTAACTTTGTTACGACCACTGTGGGGGCCCGT
>JBLIEN010000009.1:0-20795 GCA_047633115.1 Pontimonas sp. | reverse complement strand
GGTCGCAGCGAGAGAGAGGGCTCCTTGGCCTGTCATCCTCAAACCCACGTAGGACACCGTCAAGCCGAGGATTTCTGTGATGAAGCTCGCTCCCAGGAGAACCAAGCTCAACAGCACACCGATCCACAAAATTGCCCTCTTTGTTCCATACCGGTCCATCAAGCGGCCCAGTATCGGCATCGTCGCGGCCCCCACCAGCGTCGCAATCAAGTAGCTCAGAGAAATCGCAGTGCGATCGATGTCCAGGGAGCCCAACAGCGGGTCGGTAAAAGCCGAGAGTCCCGCGGTTTGGCCGGGGAACGTCATGGCAGTAAGGACACCGCCGGCGGCAACTATCAGAATCCACCATCGGCGAGAATGTGGCCTTGCCTCGGGAGTCTGGTCACCCTCGACGAATACGGGCACCGCGCCGGTTACCGGTAACGGAATTTCCTGAGTGCGTGGATGATCGGTCATCGGGCAGCACCAGGAACGCCGAGGGCCTCGTGAAGCTGTCCGGGATTGTCCACCACCCGATGGGCTTGTGCCCACTCAGGGGGCCCCCCATAACCCCACCGCACCATGATGGTGTCGATACCGTGAATTTCAGCGCCCTCAACATCGTGAATACGATCGCCCACCATAATCACGTTGTCGGTGGGAATTCCTTTTTCTCGCAGTCCATGAAGCGCGTCGCCAATAATTTCATGCTTTTCACCCCGGGATTCATCGTCAGCCGCGCACGCGATGACATCGAAGTGGCGAGCGAGGGTGAAGTGCTCCAGGGTGAGCATCGCGGGCGTGGTGGGTTTGGACGTGGCCACAGCAAGGTACGCCCCGGCATTTTTGGCGTGGACGAGGAACTCCCCCATGCCATCAAAAACTCGGGAGTCATACGCCCCGTGGTCCAGGTACTGCGCACGATAAATCGCGATCGCTTCGAGAACACGCTCGGGGTTGAGTCCGGCGCGTCGTTCAAATGACTCAGGAAGAGGGGGTCCTACCCACCGCATCAAATCTTCCACGGGCGGAACAGGCTCTCCCATCGTCGTCAAAGTGTGAGCAATAGTGGACACGATTCCCGGTGCTGAATCCACCAGGGTTCCATCCAGATCGAGAAGAATAGTGGGGTAAGTGAGCACCGTAAAAGCTTAAGGCATGGGGCTAGAACAACCGCTCTGACGAGTCGTCAAAGCCACGCATGGAGTCATAGTCCAGCGTGAGGCAGGTAATGCCGCGGTCTTCGGCGAGCATCCGCGCTTGCGGTTTGATTTCCTGTGCGGCAAAAACGCCCCTAACGGGCGCTAGCACGGGGTCGCGGTTGAGCAGTTCGAGGTATCGGGTGAGCTGCTCAACCCCGGCGATGTCACCGCGGCGTTTAATTTCTACTGCCACGCTTAATCCTTGAGCATCCGTTGCGAGAATATCTACCGGCCCGATGGCTGTCATGTACTCCCTCCTGACCAGGACGGCCCCTTCACCAAGAAGATGAATTTGGTCGGCGAGGAGCTTTTGCAAATCGGCCTCCACACCGTCTTTGATCAGCCCGGGGTCGGTTCCGAGTTCACGAGAGACGTCGTCGTGGATTTCATGGATGCTGACTAACAGAATGTCTGACGTTTTGTGATTAATTACTTTCCAGGTTTCGATAACCCCGGCTGCGGCCTGGCCCGCTTCGGGTGCCACGGCTTCTAGGGAGCACGGGGGCGACATCCAGTTCAGAGGTTTGTAACTGCCCCCATCGGAATGGATCAGGACACTGCCATCGCTTTTGAGCATGATCACTCGTGTGGCGAGAGGCAGGTGGGCACTGAGCCGACCGGCGTAATCCACGGAGCAAGTCGCAATAACAAGGCGCACAAGAAAGCAGTCTAGGCCGGAGGCGCCATACGGGGACGCGCTGCCGGGGAGGCGAGGAGCGACATTACGATCAAGACCACCACTATCCACAGGGCGCCCAACAATCCAATTTCGGCCCCGATCCCCCCGATTAGGGGTGGGCCGATCAAAAAGGCCCCATAGGCGACTGTGGCCACCGCGCTTACCCGAGCGGCGCTGCCGTGAGGATTGTCCGCCGCCGCTGACATCCCGACTGGAAAACCCAAGGAGCTTCCCACACCCCACAAGAGCGCACCAATACCGCTGACCACGGGGGTGGGAACAAGAATCACGAGGGCGAGGCCCACCACCGCGAGCACGGCTGAGCCTTGCAAGACAAGTACACGGCCCAAGCGGTCCAAGATCCACACCCCGCTAATGCGCCCGGCCAGCATGCCTGCAGTGAAAAACCCAAACCACACGGCACCGGTGGCGTTGCTCACTTCTCGGCCATCGACCATTGCTAACGCCAACCAATCGTTGGCGGACCCTTCCGAAAACGCCATACCTAGAGCGATGAGACCGATTGCGAGGGTGCGAGGCTCTTTCCAGACCCGCAGGCGATCAGACAGCGTGGTGGGCGCCGCCCCCTCTTCTGGGGATCCTCTGTCATCGCTCAGAACGCGGGAGACGCCGATGAGCACGAGGGAGAACACCCCTGCGATGATGCTCGCGTGGAAGGCGAGTCCGATACCCAAATAACTGGCTCCTGCAGCGAGTGCTGCTCCGGACACGGTTCCTAAAGACCAGAACGCGTGGAACCAGGGCATCACGCTTTTTTTCGACACCCGCTCGATAGTCGCCCCTTCGACATTCATTGCCACGTCAGCGATGCCGTTCCCGGCGCCGGCAGCCACAATCGCCACCAAGGTGATGGCGTAGCTGGAGAACACTTCGCTTCCCCACCCGATGCCAAGAAGCCCTGCGAGACCCAACAGCCCTAAAAGCAGAATTGTGGAGCGCTGACCAATCCAGGCGATGATGTGGCTCGAGAAGATTAGCCCCGTGACCGCTCCAAGTGCTCCGGTAAACAACAGTGCAGCGACCTCGGAGGTTGCAAGGTCCAGGCCGTCACGGATTGCAGGAACCCGGGCAAGCCAGGTGGTGAAGCCCAAGCCGTTGATAAAAAAAACGACAAACACGGCATTGCGCCAGGTGGCGGGAGAGGCGGGGCTAGTCTTTGTCACCGATGACCATCCATGCATCTCCCCGATAGCGAAGCCCCAAAGTGAGAGCTCTGGCACCAATGTAGCCGATGCCAAAAGCAGCTTCTAGCGCCAATAGGCCCGCCAGATTGAGGCCGTCGCCCTGCCCAGAAACGAGGCTTGCTAGCCAGAGCAAGGGTGCAAAAATGGCGAGATTGAGGACTCCGGTAAAGGCTAAATACCGACCGTCGCCGGCTCCAATCAGGACGCCATCGAGGACAAAGACAAATGCAGCGAGCGGCAGGGTCATCGCCAGAAGGACCAAAACCGGCCACAGTGCTTCCCGGATTAAGGTATCTGAGGTCATCAGCAGAGGTATGAGGGGCGAGAGCAGACCTGTCGCCGTGGCGAGCACACCACCCGCCATAAAACCCCAGCGGATGAGACGGTTCGTAGTTTCTCGAATGGAGTCGTGGATTCCCGCGCCTAAGCCGTGACCTACCAAAGCTTGGCCCGCTATAGCGAGGGCATCCAGGGCCAAAGCGAGAAGGGAGAAAAGGATGAAAATGATGTGCCAGGCAGCGAGCTCCCAAGTGCCCAGGCTCGTAGCCACCAGCACGGTGGCTACGAGGGCGATGCGAAGGCTGAGTGTCCGAACAAGTAGCCAGCTCCCGGAAACTGCAGCGTGGCGAAGACCAGCAAGGCCAGGCCGCACGTGGGCGCGATGGGTTATCGCTTCCTTTCCGACGAGGACGAGGAAGACTGCAGCCATCGCCCATTGGGCGATGACTGTTCCCACGGCCGATCCTACGAGGCCCAACCCAAGCCCATAAATGAGGAGGGCATTGAGGGCGGCGTTGGCGGAGAATCCTGCTGCTGCGATGTAGAGCGGGGTCTTGGTGTCTTGGAGGCCCCGAAGCATTCCTGTGGCAGCGATAACAAGGAGCATCCCGGGTAAACCCCACCAGGAAACGGTGAGGTAGTCGATGGCGCCATCGGCTACCTCCTCGCTGGCGGGGAAAAAGCCCACGAGGAGAGGTGTCGACATGTGACCCACGATTCCTAGACCAACACCGAGGGCAGCGGCAAGCCACATGCCATCGATGCCCGCGCTGATCGCACCGCGTCGATCTCCGGCACCTAGACGCCTGGCAACTAGGGGCGTAGTGGCATAGGCGAGGAAGATCAGCAACCCCACCAGTGTCGTCACAATGGTGCTGGCAAGACCCAGAGAAGCTAGAGCATTTGCGCCGAGGTGGCCCACCATGGCTGTGTCAGTCAGCAGAAACAGAGGTTCGGCAACCAAGGCGCCGAGAGCCGGCATAGCGAGCGCAAAGATGCGTCGGTCGAGAGGGTCGATTCGCATTGTAAATACGCTACAACCAGCAAGCATCCGGGTTGTGAGTTTAGGGTGAAGGGGTGTTTATGAGCGGAATTGAAACCAGCGAACGTGACCCAGCAATCCATCCAGGGGACGATCTCTATCTCCATATGAATGGTCGGTGGCTGGAATCCTCCACAATTCCTGCGGATAAGGCGCGCTACGGCGCCTTCACCCTCTTGGCGGAGGAAGCAGAGCAGGCTGTCCTCGCCATTATTAAAGAGTCGGCCAGTGCCGCTGAGGGATCTCCCGCTCGCAAGGTCGGGGACCTTTACGCCAGCTTTATGGACGAGCAGCACATTGAGTCTGTGGGCTTGGAACCACTCCGGGTGCTTTTGGAGGAGATTGCAGGCGCGGCAGGTGCAGGCCACCACCACCTTGCGACCACGTTGGGCGGCCTGGAGAGAAAAGGCGTCGGAGGTTTGTGGCAGCTCTTTGTTGACAATGACCCGGGAGACCCTGAACAGTATGTGATTTTTTTTGAGCAAGGTGGAATCTCGCTTCCGGATGAGGCCTACTACCGCAGCGAAGATCACGCCCAGGTTCGAGAAGCATTCGCTTCCCACCTCGAGCGCGTCTTCTCGCTTGTAGGCCTCGACCAGGGCGGCCAGCGGGCGGCCCGGGTTATGGCTGTGGAGACGCTCATTGCGTCGCATCACTGGGACAACGTGAAGTGCCGTGACGCCGAGGCCACTTACAACAAGTGGGACGGGGACCACCTCACGAAGACCCTTGATGCGTTCCCGTTCGAGGACTGGAGGCGGAGCGCAGGTATCGAGCCTCACGTGTTTGCTGAGCTTGTGGTTCGTCAACCCGAATTTGTGCATTCGCTGGGCGAGGCCTGGAGCACGCTTTCTGCCGAAGACATCCGTGACTGGATGATGTGGAACACGATTAGGGCGTTTTCGCCGTACCTCACCCAAGATCTGGCTCACGCAAACTTTGACTTTTTTGGCACCACCCTTTCGGGGACTCTCGAGATGCGAAAGCGTTGGAAACGAGGAGTGTCATTTGTCGAATCCGTGATGGGCCAAGCCGTCGGTGAGCTTTACGTGGCCAAGCACTTTCCCCCGGAGCACAAAGCGCAGATGGAGGAGCTTGTCACCACCCTGTTGGATGCTTACCGAGACAGCATCCACAGTTTGGGCTGGATGAGCGCAGCGACCAAAGAAAAGGCGCTTGAAAAGCTCGACAGCTTTGTCCCCAAGATTGGGTATCCCGATGTCTGGCGGGACTACTCCACTCTTGTGGTTACCCCGGGTGACCTGTTGGCCAATGTGCAGGCAGGTAACGAATTTGATTTTGCGTTGGAACTGGGAAAAATCGGGGCACCCTTGGACCGCGCGGAGTGGTTTATGACGCCGCAAACCGTGAACGCGTATTACAACCCGGGGTTCAACGAGATCGTGTTCCCTGCGGCTATTTTGCGGTACCCGTTTTTTGACCCTCACCGGGACGCAGCCGCTAACTATGGTGCTATCGGTGCGGTGATTGGCCATGAAATTGGCCACGGCTTTGATGACCAAGGATCCCGTTTTGACGGATCCGGTCGCCTCCACAACTGGTGGAGTGATGAAGACCGTGCTGCTTTCGAGGAGAGAACCGGAAACCTCATCACGCAGTTCAACGCTCTCTCGCCGAGAGGCCTCGCCGGCCACACGGTGAACGGTGAGCTGACCATCGGGGAGAACATCGGCGACTTGGGGGGCCTAGCCATTGCGTGGAAGGCGTACCTCCTTTCGCTCAGGGGCGATGATTTGCCTGAGCTTGACGACATGTCTGGCGCGCAGCGGTTCTTCCTCTCGTGGGCACAGTCATGGAAACTCGCCGTTCGACAAGAGGAGGCTCTGCGCTTGCTGGCTATTGACCCCCACTCACCGCCTGAGTTCCGATGCAACCAGATTGTGAGGAACCTCGATGTGTTTTATGAGGCCTTTGAGGTGGGCGAGGACCACGCGTTGTGGCTGGAGCCAGAAAAGCGCGTCTCCATCTGGTAAAACCAAGAGAAGAGGGATACTCTGTCCGTAGTTGTTCTACATTCCCAAAGTGGAATACATATCGGAGGTACTGATGAGAGGCAAGATAATGTTCATTTTCGGTCTGGCTGTCGGCTACCTGTTTGGAACCCGCGCCGGTCGCGAACGATATGAACAAATCAAGGCAGGTGCCGAAAAGGTCTGGCAAGACCCCAGAGTTCAGCGCCAAGTCGACACTGTCGAGGGCTTCGTGAAGGACAAAGCTCCTGATCTTGCTGGAAAAGCGACGAGTGCGGCTAAGAATGTTGCCTCCACGGTCCGATCCGGCCGGGGTTCTAAGCCTGAAGGCGTTTAAGGGACTTCTTCGATGACGGGGCACTCTGCTCGCTCGAAAGCGCGAGATAAGTCTTTCTTTTCCCTGATAACGGACATCCCGCATCTCATCATCCAGCTGGTTCGGGCTGAGCTAGAACTGCTGAAGGCGGAGCTTTTTGCGAAGCTCAGGGCGACAGGAATAGGCGTCGGTCTTTTCGTGATCAGCCTGACCCTGCTCACCTTCGCACTTCTTCTTCTGGTTTTTTCCGCGGTTTTTGCCCTGTCTCTCGTCGTCCCTCTGTGGGCGGCAGCACTGATTAGCGCCGGAGGGGCTTTGATCCTTGCCGTCGCGGTGGCCCTCGTGGGTGTATCCATCCTGTCTAGGGCTAAGTCGCCCAAGCCTGACGAGACGATCGAGAGCATCCGCAAAGATATTCGTACCATTCGGGGAGAAAAATGACGGCTGGGGAGGACGTGCGAGGTTTTGTGGAGTCCACCAGGGATGACCTGGGCGCTTCGCTGGACGAAATCGAGCATCGGCTTACCCCCCAGGAGCTTGCTCAAACCGCCACCGACTGGATCTCACGGTCCTACGACAAGAGCCCCGGCGCGTGGCTCATAGGTATTGGAATGGGCGTGGTGGCGAGTGTGGCTGCAATCCTCTGGGCACTCACCAACGACGACTAGTCCTCCACCTGCACGACAAGGCGTCCTCGAGTGGCGCCGGCGAGGACCCGCGAAGCGTGACTACCCGCCTCTTCGAGGAGGATGGTGGTGGCAATTTCGCTCCAGGGAGCCCGAGGGGCGAGAGAAGCCCATCTATCCCACATCTGATGTCGGACATCCGAGGGTTGGTTCACCGAGTTGATTCCATGGAGGCTGATCCCTCTCAGGATAAAGGGCATCACGGTGGTGGGAAGGTGTGAGCCTCCCGCTAAGCCGCATGCGATGGCTACGCCGTTGGGGGCGAGAGAGGCGAGAAGTGTTGCGAGGAGCTCCCCGCCTGCTTGGTCGATGACAGCGCTGTAGCGTTCGGCAAGGAGTTGCTTGCCCGCGTTGATGAGTACCTCTTGGCGGGAGACCACCTTCGTGGCCCCCAGATGGGTGAGGTAGTCAGCTTCGCCCGTCCTCCCGGTAATAGCAACCACGGAGAACCCGGCCTGAGCGAGCAAGAAAATGGCGAGGGAGCCCACCCCTCCGGCTGCGCCGGTTACCGCGACGGGCAACGAGGATGCTGTCGGTGTCACACCGTTTTTTTCGAGCATGGACACCGCGAGGGCCGCAGTCAGTCCGGCGGTGCCGAGCGTGGCGAATTGGTGAGCGCTGAGCCCAGCAGGCAGAGCCAACACGTGGTGTGCGTCTGTGACCAAGCGAGAGGCTAGCCCGCCGTGACGGTCTTCTCCGTGCCCCCACCCGGTGAGGATGACTGTGTCGCCGGTGGGATAAGCTCCGTCACCGGACGAGACAACCTTCCCCACGGCATCGATCCCAGGAATCAGGGGTGTTTTTCGCACCACCCCTCGCGAACCTTCGAGGGCGAGAGCGTCTTTGTAGTTGAGAGCGGAATAGCTCACAGCAACTTCCAGCGCCCCTTCGCCCCACTCGGAGGGAGCGATGTCGGTTCGGAACACCGCAGAGAGATCGCGGGAACCCTCTCCCGTAATCCACCAGCCTCGGGCGTGGCTAGCCAAAGAGCATCGCGGCGGAATCGTAGCGATCCGCGGGAACAGTTTTCAGATCACCGAGGGCATCGGCGAAGTCCACCCGGACAATTTCTGTTCCCCGGAGGGCCACCATGTGGCCCCATTGACGGTCGTTCACCAAATTGACCACGCTCATCCCAAAACGAGTAGCCAACACCCGATCGAATGCGCTGGGCGTTCCCCCTCTCTGGATGTGACCCAACGTGGTGGCGCGGGTCTCAATCCCGGTCGCCTCCTCAATCATGGGAGCAATAATCTCACCGATGCCGCCGAGCCTCGGTCGACCGAACGCGTCAAGCCCGCGTTCGGAATAGGGGTCATCCATGGTGTCAAGGGCGAAACCTTCCGCGACGACAATCAGAGGGGCTCGACCACGATCAGCAGCAGAGCGAACCCACGTCAGAATCTCCGTCATGCTCGTTTTGCGTTCGGGGATAAGAATCGCGTGGGCACCAGCGGCCATTCCCGAATGAAGGGCAATCCAGCCCACGTGGCGACCCATGACTTCGGCCACCATGCAGCGCGAGTGCGAGTCACCGGTGGTGCGGAGTCGGTCCATCGCCTCGGTCGCGATGCTAATTGCCGTGTCAAAGCCGAACGTGAAATCTGTGCCGCTGAGGTCGTTGTCGACAGTTTTCGGGACACCAACGATGGGAATTCCCGCGTCGCATAGCTCTTTGGCCGCGGCGAGACTGCCTTCTCCACCAATGGCTATAACGGCGTCAATACCGTTGTCGGAGAGGACTTTCTTCACTCGCTCCACGCCACCAAAATCAAAAGGGTTGGTGCGAGAGGTTCCTAGAATCGTCCCGCCTTCCTTGGAAATTCCCTTTACTTCATGGCGGGTGAGGGGCATGATGTCGGCCTCGCACAGACCCTTATAGCCGCCAACGAATCCGACAAACTCATGATCATCAACGCGGGTTCCTTTGAGAACAGCGCCGCGGATGACAGCGTTGAGCCCTGGCGCGTCACCGCCACTGGTGAGAATTCCAATCTTCATAGTTCCATTCTGGCCCCTTGACGGTCGAAGCTCGGCCCGCACCAAAGATATTCATAGAAACCGCCAAGAGTTTGCCAAGGTAAACTTCGTATGGTTGGTCTACAGGTCACCGAACCTGTTCACACTAAGGAGAAACCCATGGCAGAAGATACCGACACTGTGGCCGCGGCAGAACTCACCGCGAAAGCGGCACGCGTTACTGTCGGCCCCTACGAGGACTACGCCGGCAAGACACTGGGCATTGTGGCTCTCGTGCTCTCGTTTTCCATGCAGCTTCCGGCCCTGATTCTGGGAATCATCGCCTGGGTCTGGTCGAAAAAATTGGGAATCTCGAATGTCCCTGCAAAAGTCGCGGTAGCTATTAGCTCTGCGCTTATCGTGCTGGGCATTTTGGTTCTCGTGGGATGGATCATTTTGGCCGCTGCGGCAATCGGAGACTTTGGAGGGTTCGGCGCTCTTGACGGGTGGGACATGAGGGTTCCGGGTCGCATGCAGAGCTAACACTTTTCGAGCAGTTGGTCCCGTCAGGTGTGGTCCTAGAACAGGGCTGCCGGGGCCAGCTGTGCACGATGTGCATTCCCAGGTAGCCACCCCCTACGCTGTGATTCATGGAGTCATCGTTGAATCCCGTCGTGAAAACCACAAGCCCGATAGGCGTTGTTGGTGCTCAATCCCTGGCTGATGAATCAGTCGTGCTGGTTCGTTCGTGGTTGGACCGAGCAGCCGGTTTGCATCGGAAACCCGATGCTTCTTCGGAACGCCTCGCCGGGGTGCTCAAGGACCCGCAGGGGCCCGCTTTTGCGCTTGGCTTTGTCGACGGGGTGGCGCGGCCAGAGGAACTCTTAGTAGCGGGCCGAAATTTCCGAGCGCTCTCTCGCGATATCCCCGCGTTTTTGCCCGGAATCTTGCGGATTCTGATTCAGGTCGGCGGTTTCTTTGCCCCCATCTTTCCCGCGCTGGTGGTTCCTATCGCGCGCTGGGCACTCAAGATCCTCATCGGTCACCTCATTATCGACGCCAGCGACAAGAGGCTCACGAAGTCGCTCAGGCGTCTTGGCGCCAAGGGGGATCGTCTCAACATCAACCTGCTGGGTGAGGCCGTTCTCGGTGACCATGAAGCCGATCGTCGCTGGGCTGGAGTTTCCACTCTTATCGCTCGTCCTGACGTCGACTACGTCTCGGTCAAGGTCTCCTCAATTTCGAGCCAACTGTCCATGTGGGCGTATGAAGAGACCGTCGAGAGAGTGGTGAAGAGGTTAATCCCGCTCTACCAGCAAGCGGCGGCCACCACGCCACCAACGTTTATCAACCTCGATATGGAGGAGTTCAAAGACCTCGATATGACCATCGACGTTTTCGAAGGGGTCTATAGCGACCCGTCTCTAAAGACCTACACTGGCGGCCTTGTTTTGCAGGGGTACCTCCCGGAAGCCCTCGCTGCCATGAAAAGAATCCAAGCGTTTGCTTCAGCGCGCGTTGACGCGGGCGGCGCGTGCGTCAAAGTGCGCGTCGTGAAGGGTGCGAACCTCCAGATGGAACAGGTGGATGCTGCGATCCACGATTGGCCGGTTGCCGTTCTTCCCTCTAAGCAGGCCAGCGATACTAATTACAAGCGGGTGCTGGAGTACTCCTTGACACCTGCTCACACAGTCTCAGTCCGTATTGGTGTCGCAGGCCACAACCTCTTTGACGTTGCTTTCGCACACCTTCTTGCCCAGGGCCGGGGCGTCGCCGCCGGTGTTGATTTCGAAATGCTGATTGGAATGGCACCGGATCAGGCGGACGCTGTCCGTGAAACTGTGGGTCACCTCCTGCTTTACACACCGGTTGTGCACCCCAAAGAATTTGACGCCGCCGTGGGGTATCTCGTGCGCAGGCTTGACGAAAACGCGAGCCCCGAAAACTTCATGTCGGCAGTTTTTGATCTCTACGACAACGGTGAGCTTTTTACGCGGGAGGAGAATCGCTTCCGGAGTTCACTGAAAGCGCTCACCGCCGCAGAACCTGAATATCATCGCGTCCAAGACCGTCGCACCTTCGTTCCCTCTGGTCTCACCACAGGCGACAGCTTCCACAACGAGGCGGACACTGATCCTTCCCTGTCGGCAAATAGGCAATGGGCGGCCGGTGTTCGCACCATGGCCGCTTCAGCTCAAGGAGACACCCTTGGACGTGAGTCCCTAGCTCATGGTGCGATCCCCGACTCTCTGGGCCCCGTTGAAGGTTTTGTTGCCGTCGATGACGTTGTGGCCCGCGGCCGGCGTGCGGGAACGGCCTGGGGCAAAAAAAGCGCTCGTGAGCGAGCAACGATTTTACTTGCGGCAGGCGAGGAGCTTAATAAGCGCCGGGGGGAACTCCTCGCTGTGATGATGCAAGAGGCCGGTAAGACGTTACTGGAGGGCGACCCCGAAGTGAGCGAGGCGATCGACTTTGCCCGCTACTACGCGAAGCTAGCCCTCGAATTAGAGGAAGTAGATGGTGCGACATTCCAGTCCGCCACGTTCACCCTCGTAACGCCGCCGTGGAATTTCCCCGTCGCTATTCCGGCAGGGTCGGTACTGTCCGCTCTCGCGGCCGGAAGCGCGGTGGCCATCAAGCCGGCCCCGCAGGTTCGGCGCTGTGGTGCGGTCATGGTGGAAGCACTGTGGTCAGCGGGGGTTCCCAGGGACGTTCTTCAACTGCTCGACATTGAAGAAGGCGAGATAGGGCAGAGGTTGATTTCTCACCCCGGTGTCGACCGCTTGATTCTGACGGGAGCTTTCGACACGGCCAAGCTTTTTCGTTCGTGGCGAGCAGATCTTCCTCTCCTCGCAGAGACCAGTGGGAAGAACGCCGTGATTGTCACCTCTAGCGCAGATTTTGACTTAGCGGTCGCCGATGTTGTCAAGAGCGCTTTTGGTCACGCAGGCCAAAAGTGTTCCGCTGCGAGCTTGGTGATTTTGGTCGGATCCGTGGGCCGGTCTGCACGGTTCCGTCGCCAGCTTGTGGACGCTGTCACGACTTTGCGGGTGGGATACCCCGAAGATCCCGAGGCAGTAATGGGGCCTGTCATTGAACCCCCCGGGGACAAGTTGCGCTCTGGACTTACTGACTTAGCGGATGGCGAGAGCTGGATACTTAAGCCCGAGCAGCGGGATGAGCAAGGTCGTCTGTGGTCACCCGGTGTGCGAGGGGGAGTTAAAGCAGGGAGTGAGTTTCACCAGACCGAATATTTCGGACCTGTCTTGGGAATCATGACCGCGAGGACCCTTAAGGACGCCATCGCTGCGCAAAACGGCAGCGACTACGGTCTCACTGCGGGAATCCACTCTTTGGACACCCGGGAAATCGAGTACTGGTTGGACCACGTCCAGGCCGGCAACTGCTACGTGAATCGCGGGATTACCGGAGCTATCGTCCAGCGCCAGTCTTTCGGTGGCTGGAAGCGCTCAAGCGTGGGACCTGGTTCCAAAGCTGGCGGCCCGAACTATCTTTTTGGGCTGGGTTCGTGGAGCACAAAACCGTCACAGGCCAAGGTCGATCCGGGCGAGCTTGACCCTTATCTCGCCGCGTTAGCCGGGAGCGTCGCGACAAGGACAGAAGAGGAAGCAGACTTTCTGCATCGGTCTCTCGCGAGTGACCACGAGGTGTGGGCGAGTACCTATGGGGTCTCCTCAGACCCCAGCGCAGTGGGGGTGGAACGCAATGTGTTCCGCTATCACCCCCGCGAAGTAACCTTGCGCGTGAGTGGGGCTGTCCCGGTGGCCAAGACGGTTCGCGTCTGCCTTGCAGCCCTTCGAGTGGGAGCGAAGCTGAACATTTCCCTCACCGACGCGCTCCCGGATGAAATGCTTGCCGTATTTGCTCGCGCTCCACAACATTTGGGTTCGCTCGGCGGATATGTCGTAGAAAGCGAGCAAGCTTTCGTCGCTCGTGTTGGGCCTTCCGCGCCTGAGCGGATTCGCCTGCTGGGCGGGGAGGCTGACGCTCTGGCGGTGGCCTTCGGCGGCGCCCCCGAGGTCGCCATTTACGGCGACGAGGTGACAGAGAGCGGGCGCGTGGAGATGCTGCCATTTGTGAAGGAACAGGCGGTGTCGCTCACCGCTCATCGCTTTGGCGCGCCGGACTCCAGGATGTTGGAGCTTGTTGTCTAGTTGGTCGCGGTGTGAATCAAACGCGAAAGCACAATGGAGCTCTTCGAGTGGTGAACGTTGGGAGCGGCGCGGACTCGTTCCATGGCGCGCTCTAGCGAGGTGATGTCCTTGGCGCGCATGTGGACGATGGCGTCCGCATCGCCAGAGACTGTGCCCGCCCCAATCACCTCAGGGATGTGGGACAGGATGCGTTCCAGATCTGCGGGGGAGACGGTGCCCTGGCAAAACAGCTCAATATACGCTTCGACGGCAACGCCGTCGACCGCCGGGTCTACCACCACCGTGAAGGAACGGATGATTCTTTGCGCAACCAGTTTGTCCACTCGGCGCTTCACCGCAGAAGCGGACAACCCGACAACCCCACCGATATCGCCGTAGTTGGCTCTCGCATTGTGGCGAAGTTCGGTAATGATGCGGGAATCAAGAGCGTCCATAAGACCACTTTACGCTCTAGAATTGCGTATATGGCAAATGATAGGACTGATAACTGCGCAATTTAGTGTGTAAAGAGCGTTGTGTGCGTGTGAGGATAGGGTTATGACTTCTACTTCGTTGACTGAGGCTCCCGAAAAAACTTCTGGGAAGAACACCGCGCCCACGGTGTTGATGTGCCGACCCGAGTACTTTACGGTGAGCTACCGGATCAACCCGTGGATGCACCCGGAGGTTCCCACCGACACCTCGTTGGCACTAAAGCAGTGGACGGATCTGTATAACGCGTATCGCGATCTAGGTTTCACTATCAGGTTGATTGACCCCATCAAGGGACTCCCCGACATGGTGTACGCGGCCAATGGTGGCTTCGTCCTTGATGGGATCGCCTACGGCGCTAAGTTTCACTATCCGGAGCGTCAACCAGAAGGCCCCGCCTACATGGACTGGTTCCGGGACAACGATTTTGAGGTGGCGGAGCCGAAGGAAACCAACGAAGGCGAGGGAGACTTTCTCCTGGTCGGGGACGTTGTTTTGGCCGCCTCGGGGTTCCGCAGTGATACTTCCAGTCACCAAGAAATCGCTGAAGTGTATGGCAGGACCGTCATTTCACTTTCGCTTATTAATCCCAGCTTTTATCACCTCGATACAGCGCTGGCCGTGATTGACCCCCAGACCATCGCCTACCTTCCCAGCGCCTTCGATGAACGCTCCCTCGGAGTCCTTCGTGAGCGGTATCCCGATGCGATCATCGCTACCGAAGAAGATGCTGCGATTCTGGGCTTGAACTCTTTTAGTGATGGGCACAACGTGGTTATCGCCGAAAAGGCCGTGACGTTTGCGCAAGACTTGCGCGAGCGCGGCTACAACCCGGTGGGCGTCGACCTGTCTGAACTTCTCCTCGGCGGCGGCGGCGTGAAGTGTTGCACTTTAGAGTTGAGGACATCATGACCAAAACTACGACCGCACATGCCCTCGAAACCGAGCGAGGGTCCCTCGCGAGGAACTACAGTCCGCTTCCCGTCGTAGCAGTGCGCGCCAAAGGGGCATGGGTCACTGACGTGGACGGTAAGAAGTATTTGGACTGTCTCGCCGCGTATTCTGCGGTCAATTTCGGCCACAGCAATCCGACGCTGATCCGGGCTGCAAAGAGGCAGCTGGGTAAAGTGACGCTCACTTCGCGCGCTTTCCATCATGACCAGTTGGGGCCCTTCGCGCAGGAGTTAGCAGCGCTTTTAGGCATGGACATGGTGTTGCCGATGAATACCGGGGCAGAAGCGGTCGAGAGTGCTATCAAGATTGCTCGCGCCTGGGGCTACCGCGTTAAAGGTGTTCCGGCCGACAAGGCAAAAGTTATTGTGGCCAAGGGGAATTTTCACGGGCGCACTATTTCTCTCGTGAGCTTCTCCACGGATGAGTCTTCTCGCAAAGACTTTGGGCCCTTTACGCCCGGCTTTGTCAGCGTCCCTTACGGTGACGCAGCCGCGTTGGAAAAAGAAATCGATGCCAACACCGTCGCGGTGTTGATTGAGCCGATTCAGGGCGAAGCGGGAGTTGTGACTCCCCCCAAGGGTTACCTGAAAAAAGTCCGCGCTCTCACGACAGCCAACAACGTGTTGATGGTCGCCGATGAGATTCAGTCAGGTCTTGGTCGCACCGGCGCAACCGTGCAGTGCCAGAATGAAAAAGTAAAGCCGGATCTGTTCATCCTTGGCAAAGCACTCGGAGGCGGAATTGTTCCCGTGAGCGCGGTGGTGGGGTATAAAAACGTCATGGGAGTGCTGCAGCCTGGAGAGCACGGGTCAACTTTTGGGGGCAACCCTCTGGCAGCCGCGGTCGGGCTAGCTGTTGTGCGCATGCTTGCCAAAGGTGACATGCAAAGGCGCTCCGCCAAACTCGGAAAGCATCTCCACAAGCGTCTTAATGCGTTGGTGGGCAAAGGTGTTTTGGCCGTGCGAGGTGCTGGATTATGGGCGGGCGTAGACATCGATCCGACCCTTGCCACCGGCCGTCAAGTGTGTGAGGCACTCATGGCCAGAGGAGTGTTGGCAAAGGACACTCACGGCTCTACGATTCGTCTGGCGCCACCGCTAGTGGTCTCCAAAAAAGACCTTGACTGGGGAATCGACCAACTAGAAACAGTGCTGGCACAACTCGTTTCCAACTGATTTCTTAAAAACCATTGTCTTTTATCTGAGGCTGGGTTAACGTTCTAAAGTAGCGCTGGCGTGATGAACGAACATCCGCCTTTCATCTCTTACTAGGAGAAAAATGCTGAATTCTGTGCGCCAAAAATCAAACGTAGCCCTTGTCGGGGTCATATTTTTTCTAGCGGGGTGTGCCGGCACGACCGACACAGTTTCCGAGGCCGAGGATGTTGTCCCCGCGGAAGAAACAACCGAGGTAGAAGCTGTTGAAGGCGTCTCCGACAACTACGTGGTGTTGTACTCGGGACGTAAGGAAAGCCTCGTCCAGCCCCTGATCGATACCTTCACCGAGCAGACCGGTATAGAGGTCGATGTCCGCTATGCCGGGACGACAGAGCTCGCCGCGCAACTCCTCGAAGAAGGCGACCAAAGCCCAGCTTCGGTATTCCTTTCTCAGGATGGGGGCGCACTGGGTGCCCTCACCGATGCCGGACTGTTTGAAATCCTGCCTCTGGAAATTTCAGACCGAGTAGACCCCTCGTTCACCTCGCAGGACGGGTCTTGGGTCGGTGTCACCGGGCGTGCTCGCGTGATTGTCTATGACTCCTCAACCGTCACCGAAGAAGAACTCCCCCAGACCGCGACGGAACTCGTGGGCGAACAGTGGACAGGCAAAGTTGGAGTAGCACCGCCAAACGCAAGCTTCCAGTCTTTCGTGACCGCGTATCGCGTCATCGCAGGTGAAGAAGCAGCGGATCAGTGGGTGTCAGATCTCTCCAACAACGATCCCCAGATCTTCGAAAATAACGGAGCAATTCTTGAAGCCGTCAATGAGGGTGAAGTCCCATTGGGTCTGATCAATCACTACTACTGGTACCGCATGGAAGCTGAGCGCGGAGCGGACAACATGAAGTCGAGACTTCACTTCACCGCACCTGGCGACCCAGCATCCATCGTCAACGTGTCTGGAGCGGGAATCCTTGCCGCACAAAGTGGGGACCTCGACGCTCTTGAACTCGTTGAGTTCCTCGTCTCCGACCAAGGCCAAGAGTACTTCGTAACCACAACCTACGAATATCCTCTTGTTCCCGGGATCGCAGCACCCGCAGGATTGCCCCTGTTGACTGACCTAGCCACCGCGGATTTTGATCTTTCCGATTTGCGCACATTGTCTGAAACTCAGGACATACTGAGAAATTACGGGTTGATTTTCTAAATCAACCTCTGTGATCTGGAGGGTAGCCGTGGTCAAGGGTACAGAACAGAAAAAGCCCCGAGTGTGGCTTGTTCTGGCTGCACTTGTGGCCTTGGCTACCGTCTCCATTCCACTGGCATATCTGGGCGTTCGCGCGTCAGATACGTCAGTGGAACAGGTTCTGGAGGTACTCACCAGGCCACGCGTGGGGGAATTAGCATTCAATACGATTGGCCTCAGTCTCGCTGTTTCCGTCACCGCTCTGGGGTTGGGAACCATAATTGCCGGGATTCTCACGAGAGTCCGATTGCGATTTGCGAAGACTCTGCTGCTGGTTTCTGCCCTTCCGCTGGCGGTTCCCTCTTACCTTGCTTCTTACGGGTGGCTCGTGCTCGTGCCCAGTGCGCAGGGCTTTGTGCCGAGCTGGGCCATCCTCACCGCGGTGACGGTGCCATACGTCACCCTCCCGGTAGCTGCGGCCCTTCGGGGAACCTCTGCCGAGGGAGAAGCCGTAGCCCGAACCTTGGGCTTGGGCCCTATCAGCGCGTTTCGTCAAGTAACGTGGCCTCAGGTCCGTTCAGCGGCGGTAGCCGGCACTTTGCTCGTCTTTCTGTATACGCTGAGCGATTTTGGCCTCGTTGCGATGCTCCGATTTGAAACGCTGACATGGGGAATCCAGCAGTCCTATGCGGCAAGTTTTGATCGGTCCCAAGCGGCAATCTTGGCCCTGCTTTTAGTGGTCATCGCACTCGTTGTGGTGATCTCCGAACGCGGTGCTCGCGGACAGGTGCCGAGAACGACAGCCACCCATGTCGTGACCGAAGCGGTGAATGGGCCGAAGAGGGCGATAGCTCTCGGCTTGGTGCTACTCCCCCTTGTCGTGGGTGTTCTTGTGCCCCTCGCAGGTCTTGGCGCTCGCCTTTTTGGGGCGGCCACGATTCGGGAATTGGACGTTCCGCGGTTGGCAGTGGCAACAGGGGTGACCATCGGAGCCTCCGCGTTGGCCGCTGTGGTCGCCGTGCTGATGGCGCTTCCGTTAGCCGCTCTGGCAGCGCGTTATTCTCAGAAGTGGGTGGGTGCTCTCGAGACGATAGGTTATCTGCCTCACGCCGTTCCAGGAATCGTGGTGGGGCTTTCTTTGGTCTTTTTTAGCCTGGCAGTGGTGCCCGCGCTCTATCAAACAATGGTCGTACTCGTCTTTGCCTATGCGGTGTTGTACATGCCCAAAGCCCTGGGAACGGTGAGGAGCAGTATTGAAGGTGTCTCTCCTGATTTGGTCAGCGTTGCCAGAACATTGGGCGCAAGCCCGTTTCGGGCGTGGTTGAAGGTGACCCTCCCGCTGGCACTTCCGGGTCTCGGCATCGGAGGGCTTTTGGTTGCGATCACGACCATGAAGGAATTACCGGCGACGCTCTTACTTCGACCCATTGGAGTTAATACGTTGGCTACAGAGTTATGGAGTCGAACGTCTGGAGGAGAATTTGGTGGGGCGGCCCCCTACGCAGCGGTCCTTGTTCTTGTTGCAGCAATTCCTGCGATGATTCTTTCTGGTGTGCGCTCAGTAGCGAAGGAGGAGTTGTGACGACGCTGGTAGTCAAAGCACTGAGCCTTTCCTATGGCACCCGGAAAATTTTGAGCGAGGTGTCCCTCGAAGTGCCTTCAGGGTCCCTCGTAGCCATCCTGGGCCCATCCGGGTGTGGGAAGACTAGCCTCCTGATGGCGATAGCCGGCCTGCTCCCCCTTGATTCAGGGTCCATCACCGTGGGGTCCCGGGATCTCTCAAGCGCGACAAAGAATGTGCCCCCGGAACAGCGCGGTATCGGGTGGGTTCCTCAGGAAGCGTCACTTTTCCCTCACCTCAGCGTCGGAGACAACATCGGTTTCGGGATGCCTCGCGGCAGAAGACGCAACGACAGAACTGACACGTTAGCCACACTCATTGGGCTTGAAGGGTTCGCAGACCGCTCGCCCGGCCAACTCTCGGGAGGGCAAGCTCAACGGGTTGCCCTTGCCCGGGCACTTGCACCCTCGCCCGACGTCATACTTCTGGATGAACCCTTTGGCGCACTGGACAGCGTGCTGCGCCACTCTCTCTCAAGAGACGTTGCCAGGGTTCTTCGAGAAGAAGACACCACAGCAATCTTGGTCACCCACGATCGCGAAGAAGCCCTCGATCTTGCGGATTTTGTTGCTGTGATGGACCAAGGACGGATCGTTCAAGTCGGGACACCCGTGGAAATTTATGAATCTCCTGCGACCCCTTGGGTGGCGGCCTTCGTGGGCGATACGGTGGAACTCCCCGGCGTGTGGCGCAGCGATAATCTCGACTGCCAGCAGTGCGGAGCAACAAACCTCTGTGGGCCCGGAGAAAACAGGCCCGGGTGCACCGGACATGTGGTGTGTGCCCTCGGCGACGTGGCAGCAACTTCTAAAGGAGCGGAGCCCCGCGATGGCGACGTTGTTCGGGTTGTTGTTCGCCCAGAATGGTTGGTCCCCTCCACTACGGGAATCCCCGCGAGAGTGTCCGGAGTTTCCTACGCCGGCCACGATGCGCTCATAGAGTTTGAGTTGGAAGGCCAGCCAGAGCGAGTTCGCGCGCGCATCGCAGCCCCGTTTCTGCCCTCGGTCGGACAAGACTTTCATTTGGCACTCAGGCACCCGGCGTTAGTTTTCCCGGGACATCCTCGGAGCGACGAGCTAACTTAGTAGTGTGAACTCTTTCAGCGGGCTCGAAGGGTCGTCGGTTCTTACCGAGGAGCTCCTTCGCGACATTCGCGCCAGAGCACCAGGGTATGACCAGCGCAACGAGTTTTTCCACGAGGACCTCGATGCTCTGAGACAAGTCGGCTATCTCGTCCCCCGCTCGTTGACGCAGATGATTACTGATCAGCGATTACTAGCCGCCCACGCTCCGGCAACCGCATTGGGAATCGGCATGCATTTGACGTGGATGGGGGTGGCGAGAGACATGGTTGCCGGAGGACATCCGGAATTTCAGTGGATCCTTGACGACGGTGAAGCCGGGGAACTCTTTGCGTTTGGGGTGAGCGAAAAAGGAAATGACCGAGTCCTCTCTGACTCCGTGACAACTGTCACCGAGGTTCCCGAGGGCCTCTCCTTCCGCGGGACAAAGATCACGGTGTCACTGTCGCCGGCGTGGACCAGGATGAGCCTGCTGGGTCGACTAGACGACGAGATTGTGCACGGGTTTGTCACTCGCGACCAAGAAGGTTGGTCTCACAGCGCAGACTGGGACACGCTGGGGATGCGCGCCACTCAGAGTTACACGACGGCACTGTCTGGAGTTGTTATGAATCCCGCGCGGCTCGTGCGGAGGATTCCCGTCGGCCCCAATCGAGATCCTTTCACGGTGGCCGTGTTTCAGAACTTTCTTCTGTTGGTGTCTTCGGTGTATGCCGGAATTGCAGATCGAGCACTGGAGCTCGCTGTCGCAGCGGCACAGGAAAAAGTGAGCGCTTTTGAGGGCGACGAGGTTCATGCCGAGAAT
>JBLIEN010000008.1:0-22180 GCA_047633115.1 Pontimonas sp. | reverse complement strand
CCTTTCATGGGCGGGTCAGCCCAGCTACCAATGATTAACCGAGGTAATGCAGTACAGTCCCTTCAGTATTGAAACCTAAGCTGTTTTCAAACTTTGAACCAGTCACTTTTAACGCTCAACAATTGTAGAAAATTGTCTCTGTCCCACTCCGTTCGTCACTTCAGGGTCCGAGTTCTGCTGAGACCCCTCGTACTCATTACACGTTTTGTCAAAACCAGGTTGGTGAGACCCCGCCTACTAATTACACCTTGTGTCAGAGCCAGAAAATTGGGGATCCGTAATCCGAGAATGGCGTACAAAAAGATTTCGACCGGAGTAAGTTTCTCTACCTCTCTCGTTGATAAAGATCAGGCACTCTGAAAAAGGCTGGATCTCAGTCGAAGATTCGCCACATTTTGACTATGTGGTTTCGAGGCTCGGAATCTGCGTCGGAACGTTTCGAGTACCGCGAATACCACAGACGCCAAACTGCTGGCCAAGAAAAATATCTTGACTCGAAAGAAAAGACCTTCCAAGGTCTGATAGCCGCCCTTCTTAGCGGTAACGCAAAGTTTGAAATTCTGGTCATATGGGATGCCAGCTCTCAAGTTTTCCGCGCCCTGGATGGCTTCCACCGGCTGGCGTGCATCGCAGCAGTAGACCCCAACCAGCTGGTTACCTGTCGGCTCGCTGGTTAGTGAAACATGCTGAGGATCACCGCAGGAGCGGGCCCACTGGGCGGAAAAAGCACAGGAGCCAAGCACGAAGCGAGACATCGGATTTTAAATTTTCCACAGAAGGGGTGGAGTCATTGTGAGCTTCGACATGGCAAGGTGAAGCGTTCTCCCGCAATCCACAGAAAACAGGCGGAGTCCAACTCCGCGTGAAACAGAGGGTTGTTGTCGCTACCTAGTGCCGCAAAGGCGAACCCTCAGCGAACACAGGAGCGAAAGCGCACGGTCGTATTGGAGAAACCGCAACGGGGAAAGATGTTATGCAAAGCACTTCCCGCGGTTCAGCTTTCCAACTAAGTTTCCCAAGTTCGCAGGAGAGCGAGTGACGGGAATCGAACCCGCGCTATCAGCTTGGGAAGCTGAAGTTCTGCCACTGAACTACACTCGCGCAACCCTTTGTGCCGCCTGTAGGGTGCCCGTTAACTCTACTAGTCTGGTCGAGTGTTGCTCTCAGATCGTGATATCCGCTCCGAGCTTGATTCTGGTCGCGTGAGGCTTGATCCCTTAGACCTCACCATGGTCCAACCTTCTAGCGTTGATGTTCGCCTGGATCGCTTCTTTCGACTTTTTGACAACCATAAATACCAACATATTGACCCGTCTCTGGATCAGCCCGATCTCACCCGGTTGGTGGAGGTCGAGCCACAGGAGGCGTTCGTTTTGCACCCGGGAGAATTTGTCCTCGGTGCGACCTTCGAAACAGTTACGTTGCCTGATGACGTGGCCGCGCGTCTAGAGGGTAAGAGCTCGCTGGGGCGTCTGGGCCTCCTGACCCATTCGACCGCAGGCTTCATTGACCCGGGGTTCTCCGGCCACGTCACGTTAGAGCTCAGCAACGCAGCGACGCTGCCGATTACGCTGTGGCCCGGCATGAAGATTGGCCAACTGTGTTTTTTTCGATTGAGTTCGCCTGCCGAGCACCCTTACGGATCGGACGTGTACGGAAGTCGGTATCAAGGCCAAAGAGGCCCTACGGCATCGCGCTCATCGCGGGGCTTTCACCGCACGGACGTGTCAAGGCCGTAAGGGCCCTCCCACTGCATCATCTGGTCCACTAACCAGGGGCTAAAGACAAAAGGCACCGTTTCTATGGCTGTCTTGATAGTTGCTGGATTCGCCCAGTGCCATTCACACACCTCGCTTTCCACCGGTGTGGGGTCCATTCCGGTGGTGGCAATAAATACGGGACACACTTCGTTTTCCACGATTCCCGAGGCATCCACGGCGCGATAGCGGAAGTCGGGCAGCGCCTCGGTGATGTTCTCCAGTTCCAAGCCAAGCTCATCGCGAGCACGGCGCCGAATAGCGTCTTCCATGCTTTCTTGGGGACCTGGATGGCCACAGGCAGAATTTGTCCACACTCCTGGCCACGTTTTCTTGGTGAGCGCTCTGCGTGTCATCAACACGTGGCCTTGATCGTTGAACACGTGGCAAGAAAAGGCGAGGTGCAACGCAGTGTCTGTGGTGTGGACGCTGGCTTTGTCTGCGCTTCCGATGGGGAGGCCATCGTCGCCAAGGAGCACCACTAGTTCGGAAGTCGTCATCTGTTTCAAGCGCTACTCTGCAAGGGTATGTTGTGGGTTGGCCCCTCCAGTATGACGGGTCCACAGTGAAGCCAATGGGATTAACCGTTCACAGGGGAAGGAGGCGACCATGGCGGTTGGCCTTGATACCCGTATCGAGTTGTACACCCGGGTGGCGGAAGAAACGTCCGCCGGGGTCATTAAGCGTTACTCGACATCCTTTGGCCTGGCGTCCCAGCTGCTTGATCTGCGCACGCGCACCCATATCCGAAACTTCTACGCCCTGGTTCGCCTGGCAGATGAGATCGTCGATGGTGTCGCCAGTGAGGCAGGTGTCGAAGGAGTTGAGGCCGGGCGGATGCTGGACGCCTTAGAGGTCGACACCGCTCGTGCGATCGAAGTGGGGTACAGCACCAACCTGATTGTTCACGCCTTCGCCCATTCCGCGCGGAAAGTCGGCGTTGGTATGGAACTCATGGCGCCTTTTTTCCATTCCATGAGGATGGACCTAAGCGAGACCACTCACACCGCCGAGTCCTTCGCCGAATACGTCTACGGTTCGGCCGAGGTGGTGGGGCTCATGTGTTTGGAGGCGTTCCTGGAAGATCAGGATGCGACGTCTGCAAAGAAAGAAACCATGGTGCGCGGTGCCCGGGCACTGGGGGCTGCGTTTCAAAAAGTCAATTTCTTGCGCGACTTGGGCGCGGATGTTCAAGCATTGGGACGAAGCTATTTCCCCGATGTCGATGTCGACGCCATGGACGAATCCACGAAGCACCGGCTTCTGGATGATATTGATGCTGATTTAGCTCTATCGGCGGCGGCGTTGCCGCTGTTGCCTCCCGGGCCGCGCCGGGCGGTGGGTCTCGCTCACGCTCTTTTTGAAGCGCTTGCCAAGCGTATTCGCAGCACGCCTGCAGGGGTTTTGCAGACCACTCGTATTAGTGTTCCTAACCTCAGCAAAGTGTTGTTGGCTGCGCGAGTGTTAATGGGCTTTGTCCCACGAGCACCGCGGAGCACTAGGGAGGAAAAGAATGTCTAAGTCCGTACTCGTTGTAGGAGGAGGCATTGGTGGCATAGCCACCGCCGGCCTCATGGCTCGCGATGGCTATGACGTGACCCTGGTGGAGGCGCACTCGCGTTTGGGCGGGCGCGCCGGGTTGTGGGTGAAGGACGGTTTCCGATTCGACACCGGGCCTTCCTGGTATTTGATGCCCGAAGTTTTTGACCACTGGTATCGCCTGATGGGAACGAGCACTGCAGAGCACCTGACGCTGACGAAGCTTGACCCGGGTTACCGGGTGTATTTCCAACCAGAGGGAGACCAGAAGGCGGACTTTGTTGATGTTCGAGCGAGTAGAGAAGACAACCTCGCGTTACTCGAAGAAATGGAACCTGGTTCCAGGGCCAGCATGGAAAAGTACTTGGACTCTGCCAAGGAGACCTACGAGATGGCGACAAAGTATTTTTTGTACACGTCATTTCAGGACCTTCGCCCCTTGTTGGTGAAAGAGGTTCTCCAGCGCACCGGCACACTGGTGCGTTTGCTCACCACACCGATCATGTCCTTTGTGAAAAAGCACACCACCAACCCGCGTATTCAGCAGCTTTTGGGCTATCCGGCGGTGTTTTTGGGCTCCAGCCCCTACCTAGCCCCCAGCATGTTCCACCTGATGTCGCATTTGGACCTCGAAGACGGCGTCCTCTACGCAGAAGGAGGCTTCACCCGGGTGATTGATTCCATGCGCGAGATTATTGAAGACCACGGCGTGAAGGTGCTGACGGGAGCCCGAGTCAGCGCGATTTGCACCGAACGTATTCGAGGAAAAGCTCGAGCCACAGGCGTGACCTATAAGGATTCCGATGGTCACACACACACCATTCCTTCGGACATAGTCGTGTCGACCACAGACCTTCACCACAGCGAAACGCAGCTGCTGCCCGAGGAGTTGCGGACTTATCCCCAGAGCTGGTGGGACAAAAAGATTGCGGGCCCCAGCGCAGTGTTGCTGTATCTGGGCGTCAAAGGCGACGTCCCCGAACTTCTTCACCACAGCCTGTTTTTCACCGCGGACTGGGAGGACAACTTTTCTCAGATTTTTGCGGACAAACCCACTGTTCCCAATCCTGCGTCGTTGTATGTGTGCAAGCCCAGCGCAACGGACACCAGCGTTGCTCCGGCGGGTCACACCAACCTATTTTTCTTGGTCCCTGTGCCAGCGGACGTTTCTCTGGGGCGCGGGGGTATGGATGGTCTGGGTGACGCGAGCGTGGAGGAAATTGCCGACCGCTCTATCGCCCAGGTTTCTCGCTGGAGCGGCGTTCATGATTTGGCCGAGCGTATTGTGGTGCGCCGCAGCGTGGGCCCGGCAGACTTTGCCGGGGAACTTAACGCATGGAATGGAACAGCTTTGGGGCCCGCCCACACGCTGATGCAAAGCGCTCTGTTTAGGGCTGGAAATGTCAGCAAGAAGGTCGCTGGACTCTATTACGCAGGTTCATCCACCATTCCCGGTATCGGCCTGCCCATGTGCTTGATCAGCGCGGAAGTCCTGCTCAAGCGCGTGCGCGGTGACGTGTCGACTGGCCCGTTGGCTGAACCTTTGATGCCGGTGGCATAAGGGTCGATGTCCTATCTCTATCTGGCAAGTCTGATTTTTGCCCTTCTGGGCATAGGATTGCTGGATTTTCGTCACCGTTTGGCACTTTTCGGCGGTGCCGCGTGGCGGACGCTGGGCGTCGTAGCCCTGGCAGTCGTATTTTTCGTGGCGTGGGACGTGGTGGGAATCGCCAGCGGAGTGTTTTTTCGGGGTAGCGGCCCGTGGATGACGGGCATCCTTTTAGGCCCTGAGCTTCCCCTGGAGGAGCTCTTTTTTCTGCTCCTGTTGAGTTACTCCACCCTGGTCTCCTACCTCCTGGCCCACAAGATGTGGGAGAGGAAGGCGAAAGCGTGACGTACTGGCTGATCAACCTGCCTTTCCTCTTGGCGGCAACACTTTTCCTGGGCGTGGCACTTGGCAGAGGCGCCCGCCCGAAGATCCTGCCCTGGTTTATCGCTTTGGCGATCATGATGCTGCTGACGGCCGTGTTTGATAACGCAATTATTGGATTTGGACTGGTCGACTACGACGAGGCGCTCATCAGCGGCATCCGCATCGGCTTTGCTCCTCTCGAGGACTTTGCCTACACACTCGCGGGGCTAATGATTATTCCCGCCCTGTGGCACCTCCTTGCGAGAAAGCAGGGTGACGGGCGATGAAGGCATTGCGGACCATGGCGTTGAGCTCGCGGCCTGTGAGCTGGGTGAACACCGCCATACCCTTTGCTCTGGCCTACTATGTCGTCGCAGAAGAGTTCACTTCCGCTCTCATTGTGGGATCTGCCTTTTTCCTGATCCCCTACAACTTCCTGATGTACGGCATTAATGATGTTTTTGATTACGAGTCAGACCTTCGCAACCCCCGCAAAGGTGGGGTGGAGGGAGCGCTTCTGCCCCCGCACCTGCACCGCGCCACACTGGTGGCCAGCGTCGCGATAGCGGTGCCGTTTATCGTTGTCCTTGTGGCCTGGGGCTCGCTCAGATCGTCGGGCGTTCTCGCACTGAGCCTCCTCTTTGTGGTGGCGTATTCGGCCAAAGGCATGCGGTTTAAGGAGATTCCTTTCGTAGACTCGCTCACCTCAAGCGCGCATTTTGTCCTGCCTGCTGTGTACGGCGTTCTGCTGGCTGGTGGGTCCCTCACCCCCCTCACCGCGACTCTGTTGGGGGCGTTTTTCCTCTGGGGAATGGCCTCCCACGCTTTTGGCGCGGTGCAGGACGTGCTTGCTGACCGGGAAGCGGGCGTGGGGTCTATTGCGACCGTCATTGGCGCACGAGGAACGGTGCGATTCGCCCTCGTCCTCTACGCTCTCGCGGGTGTGGTGATGCTGACCACACCGTGGCCATTGCCGGTAGTAGCACCGGTGGCACTCCTCTACATGTTCGCGGTTGTGCCGTGGTGGCAGGTCAGCGACGAGAACGCTGAGTCAGCAAATCGCGGGTGGAAATGGTTTCTATCGCTGAACTTTATTGCCGGTGCCGTTGTGGTGTTGGTGCTTTTTGAATGGTGGGATGTCGTGGGCTAGCGCCTGAGGTTCCCTGGGGGGTTGCTTAGTTGGTGTCAGTTCTCAAGCTAGTTGAGACTTTTCTCAAGATAGATGAGACAAGGCGTGTGAAACCATCCACGTGGAGATGGCTCACGGGTACCCGAGCAACAGTGTGATTTCCGAAATGAAGCGAGGGTGCTGAGATTCGGGCGATGCGAGGAGAGCGCAAACGGGCGCATATTCGAGCAACCAACAATGGCTCGGATGCAATATGGTTTCGGGAAGAGCCGCGAACGCTCGCATTTCGTCCGCCGAAGGGAAAAATGAAAGAGTCCAAAGACGTGTTCGGAATCACGACGGCAATCAGGCCCGAGGCTTACGTTGACAGAGGCAAACTCGACCAAAAACTCAATCGATATTTGGCACGAAACCTGCATCTCGCTCTACGTGGCTCGTCGAAATCTGGAAAATCTTGGCTGCGTCAACGAATTCTTCCTGACGCCATCGTCATCCAATGCCGATATGGCCACACGGTCGTCGAGCTATATCGACTGGCTCTAAACGAACTCGGGCTAACCCTTGAGGTGACATCGACCTCGACATCAACCTTCTCCGGAACAATCACTGCAGAGGGAGAAGCCGGAATTAGTCTGCTGGCGAAAGTGCGCGCGAAGTTTGATTTGTCGGCGGGCAAAACCGACTCGGTTACGAGCGAGCCTGCAGTGGCTGCGGTGAACGATCTGCGAGTGATAGCCAACCTGATCAACATGTCTGAGCGACGCCTTGTGATCGAGGATTTCCACTATCTCTCGATTGCCGAACGTAAATGGCTCGCGTCTGATCTCAAAGCTTTCTGGGAATATGGACTGTACATCGTGATCATTGGTATCTGGAGCCAGAACAACATGCTGCTCCACTTCAATCCCGACCTGACAGGACGGCTTCGCGAAGTTCCAATCTCGTGGGCCGACGGCGAGCTCTCTGATGTCCTTGAGAAGGGGAGCATGGACCTCAACCTCACCTTCTCGAAAGAAATATCGGCCCGACTCGTCAACGACTGCTACGGCAACGTCGGCATTCTGCAAGCCCTGACCCTCGAACTCCTAGATGAAGTCGGACTGACAACCGAACAAGTCGAGCCGGCCGTAGTCGACGCCGTTGACGCGTTGGACTCCGCATGCATGGAGTATTCCGAGCAGTTGGTCCCCGTATTCCTGGCCTTCGCAAACAACGTCGCGGCAGGGATACGGAAACGGAACAACGCAACGGGCATCTTCGCGCACGCCATGGCTGCGGTCATAGAGCAGAATGACGAAGCGCTCATCAAAGGAGTGTCAATCGACGCGCTTTTCGAGATCGCGAATGCGCGAGAACCGCGGATCCAGAAGGGGAATCTAAAGTCAGCTCTAGCAAACTTGGAGAGCCTTCAGGTTGATGACGGCGAGCGCGGGCTGGTGTTGGCTTTCAACCCGACGAACTCTGAAATTACGGTCGTCGATCGCGACCTACTTTTTTACCGAAAGTATCAGACGGTCTCTTGGCCATGGGAAGACTTGGTTAGCGAGTCGAATGAAAAAGACAACGGTCTTAGCGTAGATACGGAGTGAGACTAGCCTCTCAACAAAGATGGGTAATCACCCGAGTCACCCAGCGCGCTTAGAGAGTCCAGCAACCATGCAAAGCCCCGCCGCAGGATGACCGTTAGCTTCGCACAGTCAATCTTGGACCAATCCAGATCCGGGTTCAAGTTTTGATGCCTATGGCCGGGCGCGCTCCTAAGGCCTACCGGACTCGCAGCCACTGCGTGGCCTGATCAGCGTCCAGAGAGTAGAAAACGACGGACTCGCGCGAAGGTGTAGAGCCAGAGCCCCATTTCGCTTGTGCTGGCCAGGGGGCGTCGTTGTAATGGGCTTTCAAGTGTCGGGAGAGGTGTGTCCACAGCATGCGGATCTGACTGCGTTCACGATTGGTTGCGCGCGCTAGTTCGCTGATGTCGAGCCAGTCTTTAGGACGCGCAGCTAGAACGTCCATGACCTCACTGAGAATTGTCGTCGTTTCTACCTAGCCGCCCACCGTCCGCCTCCTGCGGATTTGACCACCATCAGGTTTGTGACCGGCGGTGACCTCCACCTTCCACTTGGTTCGACTGCGTGCGTCTCGGGATTTGGAAATGGGGTCTTCGCCGGGAGTCATGAGCATGTCACCTCCTCTAGCTCGGGGAGTCTGATCGGAAGCGGGGGTCTGAACAAATCTCATCGACACTTCACGTGCATGAATTAATCGAGCGCCAAGAAAGCGGATGATCGGAAATTTTCGTCTCGTCGGCGTGATGCTGGCCGAATGAATGGCTGAGTACCGCCGCCGTTTCTTGCCCTTTCGGCGACTAGCGATGGTGGCAACGGCCGGGATCCGGGGAAGATTCCGTGGCACACCCGGAGGAATTTGAACCCCCATCCTTCTGATCCTTGGTGACGTAGCACTGCGTAACACAGAGGAGAAGTCCCTTTCCAGGGTTCTAGAATCCTCAAGAAGGAACCCCTACACGAAAGAAGACCGATGACCGTTACAGACCAATTACTCGCCAACAACGCGAGCTATGCCGCCAGTTTCAATGGACCTTTGCCTTTGCCGCCGGCACGGCATCTGGCCATTGTGGCCTGCATGGATGCCCGGCTCAATGTCTATGGAGCGCTGGGTCTCGCTGAGGGCGACGCCCACGTAATTCGCAACGCCGGTGGTGTCATCACGGAAGACGAGATTCGGTCCTTGGCGATTAGCCAGCGTCTTCTGGGCACCCAGGAAATCATTCTCATTCACCACACGGATTGCGGAATGTTGACGTTCACGGATGATGAGTTTAAGAATGCCATTACCGAAGAGACGGGTTTGAGGCCCGCCTGGGCGCCGGAAGCATTCTCCGACCCAGTGGAAGATGTCAAACAGTCGATTCGGCGTGTGACAGGTTCACCTTTTATCCCCCACCGTGACCAGGTACGCGGCTTCGTCTTCAACGTCGCCACGGGAGCACTAGAGGAAGTGCACGCTTCCTAGAGGGGCCAGACTCAGCTCCTTGGCATCTTGACGAAGATCATCAGGACCAAGCCGACGGCTAGCACCGTCATGATGCCAAGGATGCCCCAGTATTGGGCGCCACCAATCGAGATGAATACCGCCCACAGGGTAGGTGTGAGGAAGCTCACGGCACGACCGGTGGTGGCGTAGAGGCCAAAAATTTGCCCTTCTTGGCCCGCTGGCGTGATGCGGGCAAGAAACGAGCGGGATGCGGCCTGAGCCGGTCCCACGAATAGGGAGAGCACCATCCCGCCGGCCCAAAAAGCGGTCGCTCCCGCGTCGCGCAAGAAGAAGAGAGAGAAGCCCGCAGCCAAAAGCCCCACGAGTGACACGAGAATGACCCGCCTCGGACCGGCAATGTCATCGAGGCGCCCGGCAAGAATCGTGCTCAACCCGGCGCCCAGGTTGGCAGCGATGCCAAAGATCAAGACTTCAGCCGCACTAAAGCCGTAGGTGATGGCGGCAAGCACACCGCCAAACGTGAAGACGCCGGCGAGACCGTCTCGGAAAATCGCACTCGCGAGAAGAAACCAGAACGTGGTTCGGGATGTCCTGAAGAGATCGACGATGTCGCGGGCGAGAACGCCGTAGCTTGCGAAGAAGCTGACCTTCACCGCCTCTTCGTTGCGCGGCACTTCAGGAACGAAGAACAAGATGGGTAGGGAGAAAATCAGAGTCCAGGCCGCGCAGAACACGGCAATCGACCGAATGTCGATGCCATTTTCGCTCCCTAGACCAAAGACGTCTCCTTCGATGAATCCGAAGTAGGAGACCAGGAGCGCAACGATTCCCCCCAAGTATCCAAAGCCCCAGCCGAGTCCGCTGACACGCCCCACGGTGGAGGGTTTGGCGACTTGGATCAGCATGGCGTTGTAGTTGACGTTCGCGATATCGGCAAATACGTTTCCCACGGCGACGAGGGTGACGCCCAGCCAGAAGAAGGCTGGGGCAGCTTCGACAAAGAACATGGCTGCTTGGGCGATGACGACCAGCCCGGTGTTCACTCCCAGCCACAGTTTGCGACGCCCTGAACGATCCGATCGCTGCCCAAAAACCGGGGCGAGAAGCGCGACGAGCACTCCCGCGGCGGCAATTGCGAAGCCCAGGTCGCGCGAGAGGATGGCGAGCCCCGCGTCGTAGCGCGCGTCGCCTTCACCGAGAGCGCGAATTTCGTCGGGAAGAAAAATTGAGCTGGTGACGTAGACGGTGAAGACAAAAGTCGTAATCACGCTGGCAAAAGGTTGCGTGGCCCAGTCCCAGAGCGCCCAGGACCAGACTCGACGCCTGGGAATGGTCTCGTTTTCATTGAGGGACAGGCCCACGACAGCAAGGGCATCCGTGTCAGCAAGTGGTGCGCGGTCAGTGGAGTTGGGGGAACCGTCATTGGCCATGGCACTACCGTAGCCGGGCCAGGAGAACTTTGGGCAAACGTGGAGTGACAGCGCGCCAGGCGGGCGAGGTGCGTTCTCAGCAGAATCTGAGTCGCTCAGGCTCAGATTCAGGCGAGTCGACTTGACACGGAGCTGGCTCATGATCCAAACTTGAGTCAGCTCGACTCATATCTGAGAACCGAAACAACGTAAGGGGCAGGCCAGATGGCACGCGCAGTAGGAATTGACTTAGGAACCACCAATTCAGTGGTGGCCGTACTCGAAGGTGGAGAACCCACTGTTATCGCCAACGCGGAAGGTTTGAGGACCACCCCGTCTGTCGTGGCATACACGAAAGATGGTGAAGTCCTCGTCGGGGAAACAGCGAAGCGTCAGGCCGTGACCAACGTCGACCGGACGATTTCTTCCGTGAAGCGCCACATGGGCACCAGCTGGACCCAAGAAATCGATGAGAAAAAGTACACCCCCCAAGAGATTTCTTCGCGCATTCTCGCGAAGCTCAAGCGCGACGCCGAGCAGTACCTGGGCGAAACCGTCGCGGACGCCGTCATTACGGTCCCCGCATACTTCAACGACGCGGAGCGCCAAGCAACGAAAGAGGCCGGAGAAATCTCCGGCCTGAACGTGTTGCGCATTATCAACGAGCCCACCGCCGCAGCCCTGGCCTATGGGTTGGACAAAGGTAAAGAAGACGAACTCATTTTGGTCTTTGACCTCGGTGGGGGAACGTTCGATGTGTCGTTGCTCGAGGTGGGCAAGGATGACGAATTTTCCACCATTCAGGTGCGTTCCACCGCCGGTGACAACCGCCTCGGCGGCGATGACTGGGATGAGCGCGTCGTCGACTACTTGGCAAAGCGTTTCAAGGAGACCACCGGAGTCGACGTCTCTAAAGACAAGATCGCGAAGCAGCGCCTTAAGGAAGCATCCGAACAGGCCAAGAAAGAACTCTCCACTTCCTCGAGCACTCAGATCCAGCTCCCCTACCTATCCTTGACCGAGAGCGGACCGGTAAATCTCGACGAGACGCTGTCTCGCGCAAAGTTCGAAGAGCTGACAAAAGATCTTTTGGAGCGCACAAAGAAGCCCTTCACCGACGTGATCAAGGAAGCCGGGGTAAAGCTGGCCGATATCTCCCACGTCGTAATGGTCGGAGGTTCGACCCGGATGCCTGCCGTCACTGCACTGGTCACCGAGCTCACGGGTGGCCGCGAGCCCAACAAGGGCGTAAACCCCGATGAAGTTGTCGCGGTGGGCGCTGCCCTTCAAGCCGGCGTGCTGGTGGGGGAACGCAAAGACGTCTTGCTCATTGACGTGACCCCTTTGAGCCTCGGAATCGAGACTAAGGGTGGCATCATGACCAAACTTATTGAGCGCAACACTGCCATTCCGACCAAGCGCAGCGAGACCTTCACCACGGCGGATGACAACCAGCCCTCGGTGTCGATTCAGGTCTTCCAGGGGGAGCGCGAGTTCACCAAGGACAACAAAGCCCTCGGTAACTTCGAGCTCACGGACATCGCACCAGCACCCCGCGGTATCCCCCAAGTAGAGGTCACCTTCGACATCGATGCGAATGGCATCGTGCACGTCTCGGCTAAAGACAAAGGCACAAGCAAGGAACAGTCGATGACAATCACCGGCGGATCCTCACTTCCCAAGGAAGACATCGAGCGCATGGTGCAAGAAGCAGAGGAGCACGCCGCAGACGACAAGAAGCGTCGTGAAGCTGCTGAAGAGCGCAATTCCGCAGAACAACTCGCCTACTCGGTGGAGAAGCTGCTCAAAGACAACGACGAAAAACTGCCTGACGACGTCAAATCTGAAGTGCAGGCCGACCTCGATGCTCTCAAGTCAGCCCTCGCCGGGGAAGACGATGCCGCTGTCAAAGCGACAGCTGAAACCCTGAGCCAGAGCCAGACTAAAATCGGCGAAGCTCTCTACGCCGAAGATGGCGATGCTGGTCCGGAGACTCCCGACGCCCCTGCCGAAGACGAGGAAGACATTGTTGACGCCGAGGTTGTGGACGAGGAAACCGACGACACTGCCGACAAGAAGTAGTCATGATGTCCGAATCGGAAAAACCACAAGGAGAGGAAGAGGAACCAGTCGAACCTCTCTTCACCGATAAGCGCCGCATCGACCCCGAAACCGGAGATGTTCGCCCGGAGGCAGCGCAAGCTGTTTCCGGCGAGGCCATCACGGAAGAAGACCTGGAGCTTCTAGCGGATGCGGAGCGTGATTTGGTGGCGGAATACCGCGACCGAGCAGCGCGTGCTGAAGCGGAACTTCAGAACTTCCGGACGCGGGTAGAACGCGATCGCCAAGCCAATCGCGATGCAGTCATAGCCGAAGTTATTCGCGGGATGCTCCCGGTGATGGATGACCTGGACCGCGCCGAGGCTCACGGCGATCTCGCCGGTGGTCCCCTAGAAATGGTGGCCCAGAAGCTTCGGAGCAGTTTTGAGCGTTATGGGCTTACCGCGGTCGGAGAAGTCGGCGAAGCCTTTGATCCTGCCCGTCATCAAGCCATGGTGCGCCTGCCTGAAGTGGGAGCCGTGGGTGAAACCGTGGCTGATGTCATCGAAGGCGGGTACGCCCTGGGCGACCGCTTGATTCGACCCGCCAAAGTGGCGGTCAAGGTCCCTGCAGACGACTAAGAAGAGGAGGTGAGCGAATGGCTAGTCAAGACTGGTTAGAAAAAGATTTTTACAAGATTCTCGGAGTCTCGAAAGATGCGTCTGAAGCGGACATAAAGAAGTCTTATCGCTCGCTGGCGAGAAAGCACCACCCCGATGCGAATCCGGGGGACGCCTCTGCTGAGGGACGCTTCAAAGAAGTGTCCGAGGCCTATGCGGTGCTCTCCGACAAAGAGGAGAGATCCGAATACGATCAGATCCGCGCCATGCAATCCGGCGGCCCGAGGTTTAGTGCTGGCGGCTCTCAAGGTGGCTTTGAGGATGTGTTTGGTGGCATGTTTGGCGGCGGGGCGCCGCGCAGTGCGACCTCGGGTGACTACGGAGATCTCTTTTCAGGGCTTTTTAGAGGGGGAGGCGCCGGTAATGGCGGCTACCGCGAGCCCAGCAAAGGTCGCGATCTTGCCTCACGGGTCAGCCTTGGCTTGAAAACCGCTCTGGCGGGAACCGATGTGACCTTGGATGGGCCCGGGGGTGTGAAAATTACGGCTCGCGTTCCTTCCGGCGTGAAAGATGGCCAAAAGATTCGGGTGCGCGGGAAAGGTCATCCCAGTCCGGATGGCGGTAAAGCCGGCGACGTCCTCATCACAGTCGTTGTGGCCAAGCACCAAATTTATGCCCGAGATGGCGATAACCTGCGCATTCAAGTGCCCGTCACATTCGGTGAGGCAGCTCTTGGCGCCACCATTGAGGTTCCCACCATTGACGGGGAAATACTCAAAGTTAAGGTTCCTGCCGGAACTCCGAGCGGAAAAGTTCTCCGCGTCAGGGGACGTGGTGTTCGAGCGGGGGACGGTCTGGGAGATCTCCTGGTGGAGTTACACGTTGCCGTTCCCTCACACCTTTCCACCGCCGCTAAAGGGCATGTGGAAAAACTGATGTCTGCCCTTCCCAAAGAAAATCCCCGCGAAGATTTGATTAGAAGAGCTCAGGAGAGGTAATCGGGATGGATGAGCTGACACCGCTGTTTTCGATTACTGCGGCAGCAGAGCTGGCCGGGATGCATCCACAGACGCTCCGGCAATACGACCGTGTAGGTCTTGTCTCGCCCACCCGCACCGCCGGTCGAACAAGACGATACTCGATGAAAGATGTTGTTCAGCTACGCGAAGTGTCCCGGCTCAGCGCGGAGGGCCTCAATCTCGAGGGCATCAGAAGAATCGTCGAATTAGAAAGCCAGGTGGACACCCTGACAGAGCGGGTGCGTGGGTTAGAAGGCGCACTTGCCGATGAGATGCTCGCCCGGTCGGGACGCCGCGTTTTTGCCGCTGGCGCCCAAGGCGACGTCATCCCGATGCGCGCAGGCAAAAGAGCCAAGAGAGCGACACAAATGGTGGTTTGGAGGCCCTTAAGAGGCATTGCGGGACCAACACCCACCAAGAGTCCGCGGGAGTCTTAGATGGCAAACGGCGATTCTGGACAAGAACCCCGCAAGAGCGCTCTGGAACAATATGGACTGAATCTGACTGACATCGCTCGGGAAGGAAAACTTGATCCCGTCATTGGACGCGACGCAGAGATTCGTCGTGTCTCCCAGGTGTTGACCCGGCGCACAAAGAATAATCCCGTGCTCATCGGAGAACCCGGTGTCGGAAAGACGGCTGTGGTGGAAGGTCTCGCTCAGCGCATTGTTGCCGGAGATGTGGCAGATTCCCTCAAAGGCAAGCAACTCATTTCTCTCGACATTTCGGCCATAGTCGCCGGAGCTAAGTACCGCGGTGAGTTCGAAGAACGCCTCAAGGCGGTGCTCAAAGAGATTAACGATGCGGACGGCCAAATCATCACCTTCGTCGATGAGCTCCACACGCTCATGGGTGCAGGTGGGGGCGAAGGCTCCGTCGCGGCTTCCAACATGCTGAAGCCGATGTTAGCCAGGGGCGAGCTTCGCCTCATTGGTGCTACGACGCTCAACGAGTACCGCGAATTTATCGAAAAAGACGCGGCGCTGGAACGTCGGCTCCAGCAAGTATTTGTGGGTGAGCCCAGCGTGGAAGACACCGTGGCAATCCTTCGTGGCCTCAAAGAGCGTTATGAAGCCCACCACAGAGTGGTTATCGCCGATAGCGCCCTGGTCGCAGCTGCAGCACTCTCCAGTCGATACATCAGCGCGCGACAACTGCCCGATAAGGCTATTGACCTCATCGATGAGGCGGCCAGCCGGTTGAAAATGGAAATTGAATCGTCGCCGGTGGAAATCGATGAGCTTCGGCGCAGTGTTGATCGTTTGCGCATTGAAGAACTGGCGCTCAAGAGAGAGAAGGACGACGCGTCGAAGGATCGGCTCAAGACGTTGCGAGAGCAACTCGATGTCAAAGAGAGGGAACTGGCCGCACTCCAGGATCGCTGGGCTGCGGAGAAAGCGTCCTTGCAGGGTGTGGGCGAGCTCAAAACCCGGCTCAGTGAGGCTCGTATCGATCTTGATCGCGCCATGCGAGAGGGCAACTATCAAGAAGCGTCCAAGCTAAATTACGAGGTAATTCCTGGGTTCGAAGCGTCGATTACTGCCGCGGAGTCTGTGGAGCGCACTGATGACCGAATGGTAAACGACCAAGTCACAGACGAAGACATTGCTGCCGTGGTGGCGGTGTGGACGGGAATTCCTGTCGACAAGCTCACCCAGGGAGAAGGCGAGCGTCTCCTGCATTTGGAGTCGGAGCTTGCGAGGCGTTTGGTGGGCCAGAAGGATGCGGTGATCGCGGTGAGCGACGCCGTTCGGCGGACCCGCGCGGGGTTGAGCGACCCCGGTCGCCCAACTGGTTCTTTCCTGTTCCTGGGCCCCACGGGAGTGGGGAAGACGGAACTTGCGAAAGCACTTGCTGACCATCTCTTTGATGACGAGAAAGCGCTTGTGCGCATCGACATGAGCGAGTACGGCGAGAAGTTCTCTGTGTCCCGTTTGATAGGTGCCCCCCCTGGATACGTGGGTTATGAGCAGGGCGGTCAACTTACCGAAGCTGTTCGCCGCCGACCCTATTCGGTTATTCTTTTGGACGAGGTCGAAAAAGCGCATCCGGAGGTTTTCGACCTGCTGTTGCAGGTCTTAGACGATGGGCGTTTGACGGACGGCCAGGGTCGCACGGTGGACTTTAGAAATACGATTCTCGTGTTGACTTCGAATCTGGGATCGAGTTACCTCACGGATGAATTGATCCCTTGGAGCGACAAAGTTGCAGCAGTTCACCAAGAGGTCCGTTCGGTGTTCAAACCAGAGTTCGTCAACCGTTTGGATGACATTGTGGTGTTCTCTACGCTGAGCGCCGAGGATCTGGGTCAAATTGTCGAAATTACGGTTGACCGTCTGCAAAAGCGGTTGAGCGAACGTCGCCTTGAGCTCGCGGTCACTCCAGCGGCGCGTTTATGGTTGGCCGACAAGGGGTATGACCCGACGTATGGGGCACGACCACTGCGACGCCTGATGCAAAAAGAGATTGATGACAAGCTCGCGCAAGCCCTTCTTGGAGGGTCCATCAAAGATGGTGACACCGTTCGGGTGGATCTCATGGAGGACAAGTCCGGCCTTGTCGTGCAACCTTTTAGCATGGGCTGATACCGTAGAAATTTCGTACTATGACAGGACATCTCTCACAATGAACAACTCTTCAGAGCTAACTTTTGTTATTAACCCACTACTGGAAAAGCGATGGAGCCCCAGGGCTTACTCCGCTTCACACGTGGTGGATGAGAATGAGCTTGGCCCCTGCTTTGAAGCGGCCAGGTGGTCGCCCTCTTCGAGCAATAGCCAGCCGTGGTCTTTTGTTGTCGGGTTTAGAGGGGATCCTGTGTTCTCGATGATCATTGACTCAATGGTCCCAGGAAATGCCCTTTGGGGGAAGAATGCGAGCGCTCTCGTGGCAAGTATTGCCATGACCCACAACGACGAAGGCAAAGAGCTCTCTCACGCCATCTATGACCTGGGGCAAGCTGTCGCACATTTCAGTGTTCAAGCGACCTCTCAAGACTTGCTCGTTCACCAAATGGGCGGTTTCGACTCAGGATCTCTTGGTGATGCGCTGGGTCTTGATCCCCATCATCGAGTGGTGACCATCATGGCGGTTGGCGTCTTAGGTGATGTCGCAGACCTCCCGGAAAAGCTTCAAGAGCGCGAAGCCTCCCCCCGGGTGAGAAAACCCCTTTCAGACGTGGTGCTTCGAGGGGCGTCTTACTGAAGCTCCGCTTCAATGAGGTCCGCGAAGCGGAAAATGTCTTCCTCTGTAGTGTCAAAAGAGCACATCCAGCGCACTTCGCCGCGGGAATGATCCCAGTCGTAGAAGCGGACTTTTTGGCGTAACCTTTTCGCCACGGCCAAATCAATCATCGCGAAGACGCCGTTGGACTGGGTGGGGTAACTGAACTGCAGGTTCTCGATGGCGCCTTGGGAGATACGATCTTCTAGCGTTGTGCGCAGCAACGTGGCCATCGAATTGGCGTGGGTTGCAGCGTTGCTCCCTACCGAGTCTTCGCACAATGCGAAAATCTGGGCGCTAACAAAACGCATTTTGCTCGACAGGTGCATGCTCATCTTTCGCAGATAAGGGAGACCTTCCACCGCATCAGGGTTTAGCACGACGATGGCCTCGGCTCCTAACGCACCATTCTTGGTCGCGCCCAGGCTCAGAACATCCACTCCGACCTGTGTGGTGAATTCCGCGAACGGGAGATTCAGGCTCGCCGCCGCATTCCACAACCTGGCCCCATCCATATGCAGAAGCATTCCCTGGCCGTGAGTGTACTCAGCGAGGGCTTCAATTTCCGTCGGGGTATACACGGTGCCAACTTCGGTGCTTTGGGTCAAAGACACCACCAGCGGTTGCGCTCTATGTTCATCGCCGTATCCGTACGCTTGCGTGGCAACAATCTCGGGCGTTAGCTTGCCACCCTGATGAGTCACGGGGTACAGCTTGAGCCCACTTACGCGTTCGGGAGCGCCGCCTTCATCAGTGTGAATGTGGGCGGACGAGCTGCAGATCACCGCTCCCCACCTCGGCATCATCGACGTCAGTGCCACCACGTTGGCGCCGGTGCCGTTAAAAACGGGGAACACTTCGGCTTGAGCCCCGAAGAGTTCTCGAATCTTCCCGCCCAGGGCTTCGGTGTAGAGGTCGCCACCGTATGCCACCTGGTGGCCCTGATTGGCGTCCTGGATGGCGGTGAGGACTTCGGGTAACACGCCGGAATAGTTGTCGCTGGCGAACCCTCGCCAATGGGGATCATGCAGTTTCACCTTCCCATTCTCCCACTGCGTGAGGGCAGGGCCTGCATAGGCCAGACTGGGGCGTTGTGAGCGCTGTCATTGTGGGTTTTGGAATTGTCGCCTTAGTTGTTGCCACGGGCTACGCCGTCGGTCGCATCAGAATTCTCGGTGAGAATGCGTTGGAGGTGCTGACGAAGGTCGCGTTCTTCGTTTTTACCCCAGCTCTTCTGTTTGTCGTACTAGGCGACGCGGACATTAGCCAGCTGTTTTCGAACCTCCTCCCCGTGTCCGCTTTGGCAGCGGGAGGAACACTGGTGCTCTTTGTGGTACTCGCGAAAACATTCTGGAAGCGCACGGTCAGTCAGTTGACCGTGGGGGGGCTTGCTTCGTCGTATGTGAACGCGAACAACATTGGACTTCCCCTGGCGGTCTACATTTTGGGAGATTCGGCGGCGGCAGCGCCAGTGCTATTGCTTCAGCTGGTGGTGATGACCCCCATTGCGCTTACCATCTTGGATATCACCACCAGTGGGAAAGCGTCCTTTGGTCGCATCGTCTCGCAGCCCGTTCGAAACCCTCTCATCATTGCGTCAGCTCTCGGAGTGGCTGTTTCAGCACTGGGGGTGTCGCTGCCCGTCATCGTTCACGAGCCGTTGGATTTGCTGGGTCAAGCCGCCGTCCCCACGTTGTTGTTCGCTTTAGGCCTCTCCCTGGCGAGAGAGAAACTGTGGGATGCCAAGGATCAGCGACCAGACATCGTGCTGGCAACTGCTCTGAAGCTCGTCGTGATGCCCGCTATTGCCTGGGTGGCAGGGTACTTTTGGTTCGCTCTTGATCCTCAGGCCCTTTTCACTGTCGTAATTCTCGCTGCGTTACCCACCGCGCAAAACGTGTTTAATTATGCCCAGCGATACTCGGTCGCTATTCCGCTCGCGCGCGATTCCGTGGTCATCACCACTGCACTCTCCTTGCCTGTGATGATGATTATTGCGCTGTTTCTCGCCCCGGCCTAGAACACCATCGGGCGGTCGTCGTCCTCCTCGTCAAGAGCTGTCTGTAGCTCAACTGAGAGAGGAACATGATCGCTCGGGCTTTCTAGACTGCGCTCTTCGCGGTGAATTTTTGCGTCGCCCACGCGCTCGACACACTCGATGGAGCCGTAAAGAAAATCGATGCGTAATCCCTGATTTTTAGCAAACTTGCCCTGTTTGTAATCCCAGAATGTATAGCCTTCGGGCACCAACGGTCTCACGAGGTCAGCTACTTTGGCAGTGGCGGAAAAATGTTCGAGCGCTTCGCGCTCGGGGAAAGATGTATGAGTGGTTCCGGGTTGAAGAAATAGTGGGTCGCCCACATCAGAATCCACTGGAGCAACGTTGAAGTCGCCTCCCACTAAGTAGGGCAGGGCTTCGGGACCTGCTCCGTAGTCACCAAAGGCAACTCCGAGCGCGCGCAACCACTGGAGTTTGTAGGTGAAGTGAGGGTCCCCAACGCTCCGACCATTGGGGACGTACACCGAACACAGACGATACCCCTCTACGGTGGCCGAAATGGACCTGGCTTCGAGGGCCTCCTCGATCGTGGGGTCCTTAGAAAATCCCGGCATGCCGGGAAAACCCTGCTCGATATCTCCCAGGGGAAGACGCGAAGCAATCCCCACACCGTTCCACTGGTTGAGCCCGAAATGCGCGAGGTCATAGCCGGCCTCCGAGAAGGCCCCTAGAGGGAATTGTTCATCCCGACACTTTGTCTCCTGCATCAGCAGGACATCAACGTCGTTTCGGTGCAGGAAGTCGATCACCAGCGGGTATCGGGTGCGGATAGAGTTCACGTTCCAGGAGGCAACTTTCACCAGGCCAGTTTAAGGCGCCCGGCTAGACTGAGGCCGTGTCCAGCCCCAAACAGCAACTGACTGACTACATTTCCCAGGACGCCGTTCACCACGGGGATTTCACTCTCACTAGCGGCAAAAAAGCTTCTTTCTACATCGATCTTCGCCAGGTGAGCCTCGACCATCGGGTGGCTCCGTTGATTGGGGAGGTCATGTTGCCTCTCATTGCGGAGTTTGACCCCGTTTACGCGGTTGGCGGCCTCACCATGGGAGCGGACCCGATCGCCTCGGCGATCATGCACCGGGGAATCCTTCAGGGCCTGGTTTATGACTCTTTTGTGGTGCGTAAAGAACCTAAAGACCATGGTCGCGGTCGTCAGATTGAGGGCCCTGACCTTCAAGGGAAACGGGTTGTCATCGTAGAAGACACCTCCACCACGGGGGGGTCTCCTTTAGCAGCCGCCAAAGTGGTCGAAGCTGCCGGGGCAATTGTTGTGGCAGTGTGTGTGGTGGTGGACCGTAACACCGGCGCACAGACGATTATTGAAGAAGCGGGCTACCCGTATCGAGCCGCCCTTCAGTTGTCCGATCTTGGCCTGTAGTGGCATCCCGGACACCTCTGGATAAAAAGCACTCCCCTCTCAAGTCAACGGCGAGGGGGCAGAATTTCTACGTGGGCTTGTGGGTCGGCGGAACGCTCGGCCTGATGGGACTTCTGGTGGGAGCTTTCTTCGTCGGCCGGTCCCTGGGTGCTTCCGAGGCGCCCGAAGTCCGCGCGGTGATCGAATCCGAGCGCCAAGAGCCTCCCATCGTTTTCCCCTCGCTAACCGGGGGCCCACAAAACCCCGGGGTGTGGGCGTGGGACGTATTGCGCGGGGGAGAGTGCCTGGCGCTGTTTGACAACGCTTTTGCCGAGGAGTTCGAGGTGGTGGACTGCTCCGCCCCTCATCTTGCTCAGCTTGTTCGAGCACAGCTCGTCTCCAGAGATCGCACCGAAAATTTCCCCGGTGAACCCGCCATGGCAATCGTGGCCCAAGATATTTGTGACGTCCTCGATGTAATAGACACTGAGTACGCGCAACGTTTTGCCACACTGGTGAAAGAGATTGCTTATCCCGTCACCGCCGATCAGTGGCACGACGGCCAGAGAGTGGTCTATTGCTTTATGCGCAGCTCAACTGGCGAAATTTTTGAGGCAACTCTGCTTGATCACAGGTAGGCCGAAAGCCTTTCCTTCATGATGTCCAAGGCAGGTTCGTGAGAATCGATGAGAACGAATTTTCTTCCCAGTAGTGCAGCGGCGTGGCCAGTAGAGCCACTGCCGGCGAAAGGATCAAGCACCCAATCGCCAGAGTTGCTGGAGGCTTGAATGATGCGACGCAGGATCCCGAGGGGTTTCTGGGTTGCGTAGCCAGTTTTTTCTTTACCGGTGGGGCTAACAATCGTGTGCCACCAGACGTCGGTGGGGAGCTTGCCTCGCGCAGCTTTCTCAGGGCCGACAAGGCCCGGTGCCATATAGGGTTCCCGGTCGATTGCATCAGAGTTGAAAATATAGCGGGACGGATCCTTGACGTAGACCAATATCGTGTCGTGCTTTGTGGGCCAGCGAGTTTTTGCCTTTCCGCCATAGTCGTAGGCCCAGATGATTTCATTGAGGAAGTGGTCCCTGCCGAAAATAAG
>JBLIEN010000007.1:0-22261 GCA_047633115.1 Pontimonas sp. | reverse complement strand
GAGCGTGGGACTAGGCATTGTCATTGGCCTGGTGCTCGCAGGTTTGGTGTGGGCCGCTGTGGATTGGCAGCGTCGAGCAGAAACCGTCTTCGAACAACCCGTTCCCCACGGTGTCGACACTGCCCTCGAGGTTATTGGCGCAGCGGGAGTAGTGCTTGATGCGGACAATCGCGTTCTTCGGGCCGCTAAATCCGCCCGCTCTCTGGGTCTTGTTAACGATCGCGACGTGGTGTACCAGCCCGTTCTTGCCTTGGTGCGCGAATCGCGCAAAAAGGGAGTGCCCTGCGCTGAAGAATTTGTATTGCCCGGCGAGACCAAGGCGGCTCCCCCCGTTCACTTACTGGTGCGGGTAGCGCCTCTGGGGCTTCGCTTAATGCTGGTGGTGGCTGATGATCGGTCGGAAATGTATCGCCTAGATGCGGTGCGACGAGATTTTGTTGCCAATATTTCCCATGAGCTCAAAACTCCCATTGGAGCGGTCTCTCTCCTCGCCGAAGCATTGCAGTATTCCGCCGATGACCCGGACCAGGTACGCGCTTTTGCTCTCACCCTTGAGCGAGAAGGCCACCGGCTCGCGGAAATGACGAGTGACATCATTGAGCTGACCAAGCTGCAGTCTTTGGGAATCATCCAAGACCCCAAGGTCGTGTCGATTGACCGTGTGGTGGAACAGGCGATCTTGACCAACGCGGTGCTCGCAGAGAAATCTTGTATTGGCGTGGCGGTGTCTACCCAAAGCGAGGGCCTTGTCATGGGGGATGCGGCTTCTCTCACCAGTGCCATGCATAACCTTGTGCGCAATGCCATCACCTACTCGCAGCCAAACTCTCGAGTGGGTGTGGGGACAAGTATCAAAGGCGGCGTCGTTGAGGTCTCGGTTACCGATCAGGGCCAAGGAATCACCGAGGGTGACTTGGAACGAATCTTTGAGCGTTTTTATCGAAGCGACCCCGCGCGCTCGCGTGACACCGGGGGGACAGGTCTAGGACTTGCGATAGTGAAGCATGTGGTGAATAACCATCAGGGCGAGGTTCGCGTGTGGTCCCAACTGGGCAAGGGTTCCACCTTCACTATTCGCCTGAGGCAAGCTCCTGGTGCAGCTGTTCTTGAAGGAGAGGTGGAGGCGGTGGAACCTGACGTAGCGACAAGTTCCCTTGCTCCTCGCCCCGCAGAGTATCTTGCCACCGACGAGATTCCCGTAGTGACCGCCCAGATCGAGCCCAGCACCACGGAGGGAAAGAGCGTATGACGTCAATTTTGATTGTGGAAGATGAAGCATCCCTGAGTGAACCGTTGGCGTACCTCTTGCGGCGCGAAGGGTATGACGTAGCGATAGCGGATAACGGGCTTAAGGCTTTAGAAGTGTTCGAGGGCGAGCCTCCAGATTTGATGTTGCTGGATCTTATGTTGCCGGGGATGTCGGGGACGGAAGTGTGTCGAGCAATTCGACAGAAATCGTCGCTCCCGATCATTATGCTGAGCGCCAAAGACGACGAAGTTGACATTGTTGTGGGCCTCGAGCTCGGCGCTGATGATTACGTCACTAAACCATATTCTTCTCGCGAACTCCTGGCTCGAATTCGGGCTGTCCTTCGCAGACGTGCCGGTGACCAGGGGTCCGAGGGGGGCATTGTTGAGTACCACGGAATTTCGGTTGATACTGATCGCCACCAAGTTTCTGTGCGGGGCCACGCAGTCTCTTTGCCACTGAAAGAGTTTGAGTTACTGGAGCTTCTGATGACGAACGCTGGACGTGTACTCACCCGGGGCCAGATCATCGACAGGGTGTGGGGATCTGATTATTTCGGTGACACAAAAACTCTTGATGTTCATATCAAGCGGGTGAGATCTAAGGTCGAGCTCACGCCTTCGGAGCCGGTGCTGATTGTGACAGTTCGTGGCCTGGGATACCGCTTCGAAGCCTAAGGGACCAACAGCTCGTACTGGGGCATCGAACCATCGAGCACGGGGACAAACAATAGTTCACCGGGAACGTCGGCGTATTGGAAATATAAGGGGACGAGCGAGCCGGCGATGACGTCTTTGCCGCTGATGAGAAGCCCCATTGTAGGGTCATCTCCCACACGAGTCAGCTGGGGAGAAGAAGCAATCTCGAGGAAGTCGCTGACGCGCTGCGTTCCTGACTCGTATTGCACTTGGAGAGCAACATCACCCCCGCTGGAGTTGACGATGCTGAGGACGAGGTTTGCTACACCGTCGTCGTTGGTGATGAGGAGCACGTTTCGGAGGGCTACATCTCCCATGGTTGCTCCGACGCCGTCGGAAGGGTCGTAAGCCTTGTCAGTAGCAATCTCTGCACTCCAAGTGCACCCACCTACGCTCAAAACCAACGTGGAAGCTAGAACGAGAGGGGCAAAGAAACCGCGTCGCACAGGAATTCCTCCGGAGGCTGATGGGTCAGGGTGCCACTTGTCACACGCTGTGACGCACTCAGAGCCTACTAGGAATAAGCCCCTGTGGCGGTCGCGAGCAGGCAGGTGAAGACGCAGAAAGAGCCCCGAAAAGGCGCGTGCGGATGTGGTAAAATAAGAAGTTGCGAAAGGACACCTTGAATGTTGTTTGAAGTTGGCGAGACAGTGGTTTACCCTCATCACGGAGCGGCCACCATCACAGAAGTAAAGTTCCGGACCATCCGAGGGGAAAAGAAGAGCTACCTTAAGCTCAACGTCAAGCAGGGCGATCTCACCATTGAGGTTCCCGCGGAGAATGTTGATCTTGTGGGTGTTCGAGATGTTATCGGGCAAGAAGGCCTCGATCAGGTCTTCGAAGTGCTACGCGCTCCCTTTACCGAAGAGCCCACGAACTGGTCTCGCCGCTACAAAGCAAACTTGGAAAAGCTTGCCTCAGGTGACGTCATCAAAGTTTCGGAAGTGGTCAGAGATTTGTGGCGTCGCGACCAAGACCGTGGTCTCAGCGCGGGAGAAAAAAGAATGCTTGCGAAAGCTCGCCAGATTTTAATCTCCGAGCTTGCGCTTGCCGAAAAGACGGACGAAGAAAAAGCCTCGAATATTCTCGACGAAGTTCTCGCCTCTTAGCGGATTGCGGGTAAGCGTGAGCTTATGACTACGGCTGTCGTCATCGTTGCCGCGGGGAGCGGCCAGAGGCTTGGTTCTGCTCTACCGAAAGCGTTTGTGCCATTGGCGGGGAAAGCTCTCCTCGAGCGTTGCGTGGAGGAGTTGGAAAAGTGGGACCTCCCTGTGTCGCTGGTTGTTGTGGTCCCCGAAGGATGGAGTGAGCCAGCGCGAGCTCTCACCGCCAACTTCCCAGGAGATGTCAAGGTTGTTGTCGGCGGGGCAACCCGATCGGCTTCGGTGCGCCATGGTGTTGCTGCTCTGCCGGCGGGAACATCGCGAGTGTTGATTCATGATGCCGCCCGCGCGCTGGTCTCTCGAGACGTCTTTGAGCGCGTCACCGAAGCGCTCAAAAAAGGGTCACCCGCTGTGATTCCCTACCTCCCCATCGTGGACACCGTGGTGATACGTGACAACGAATCCGGAGCAACTGATGGGGGCGTGAACAGAGACGCGTTGGCCTCTGTTCAGACCCCCCAAGGTTTTGACGCAGAATTGCTGATCAGGGCGTATGGCGATGTCCCGGGTGACTTTAGCGATGATGCTGAAGTGATGAGGGCTGCCGGTCACCGCGTGGACTCCGTGCCCGGGGAGAGCACCGGTTTCAAAATTACCTACCCCGATGACCTCAAGCGTGCCGAGGCCTTGCTTCGTGAGCACCTGACACCGCGGGTGGGCTTCGCCATGGATGTGCACGGCTTTGATGATCAAAGCCCCCTGAATTTGGCGGGATTACTTTGGCCGGGAGAACAGGGTCTAGCCGGTCACAGTGATGGTGATGTTGTCCTCCACGCCATCGTCGACGCCCTCCTTCAAGCCGCGTCCCTCGGGGATTTGGGGACCCATTTTGGAAGCGATAGGGAAGAATTTTTAGGAGCCAGCAGTACGGTTTTTCTCCAGCATGCTCTCGGGCTGCTCACTGCTGCCGGGTTCCAGGTGGCCTCGGTGGGAGTCCAGATTGTGGGCAACACCCCCAAGGTGGGACCCAGAAGGCTCGAAGCTCAAGAAACGTTGAGCAACCTCGTTGGTGCACCGGTCTCAATCTCGGCGACCACATCGGATGGGCTGGGATTAACCGGCCGCGGCGAGGGAATCGCCGCTCTCGCGACAGCTGTGCTCAATCGTCTCTGAGGGCTCTCCACGGTTTGGCCGCCCAGTACGGCACCCGCATCCTCGCTACCATGGGGAAGTGTCCGTGAAACTGTTTGATTCCAAGCGCCATGAGATGGTGGAGTTCACGCCACTGCGCCCTGGACGCGTCTCCCTCTACGTCTGTGGGCCGACCGTTCAATCCTCCCCCCACGTCGGACATCTGCGAAGCGCGCTGGTGTACGACCTGTGGGCCAAGTGGTTGAGCTATCGAGGCTATGTGGTGACCTTTATTCGCAATGTCACTGACATCGATGACAAGATTTTGGGAGCCTGCGAAGGCTCTACAGAACCGTGGTGGGCCCTGGCGGAGCGGGTGGAGAGTGAGTTCCACGACGTAGCCGAGGCACTTCACCTTCACAGGCCAACTCGTCAACCCCGGGCGACCGGAGACATTCCCGCGATGCTCGAGTTGATTATCACCCTCATAGAAGCCGAACACGCCTATGTTGCAGAGGATGGATCAGGCGATGTCTACTTTGATGTGTCGAGCTGGCCCGAGTACGGAGAACTTACCCACCAAAAAGTGGAGGACCTTCAATCCGGTTCATCAGAATCTGGTGCGAAGGTGCACCCAGAGGATTTTGCTCTCTGGAAAGGGCACAAAACTTCGGAACCCGAAAGTGCGTCCTGGCCAGCACCGTGGGGTGCGGGCCGGCCTGGGTGGCACCTGGAGTGCACGGCGATGGCGACGCGGTATTTGGGAGACCAGTTTGATATTCACGGCGGCGGGATGGACCTACGGTTCCCGCATCACGAAAACGAATTAGCCCAGGCCCGAGCCGCTGGGCGCCCCTATGCGAATCATTGGCTCCACAACGCCCTGGTGACGGTCCAAGGGCAGAAAATGTCGAAGTCTCTCGGCAACGGGGTACTTGCCCGAGACGTCATTGCTCAAGCGCGACCAATTGTTGTTCGTTACGCCCTTGCTAGTGCGCACTATCGTTCTGAGCTCGATATGCATGAAGGTTTCCTTCGCGAAGCGGGGGTTGCTTTCGGACGCATTGAGGCTTTACTCTTTCGGGCGGAGCGGGAGGGGCTCTCCACTGAGCGCGGAAACATCCCTGAACGTTTTGCGCGCGCGATGGATGACGACTTAGGGATTCCTCAGGCGCTTGCGGTCGTTCACGATGCTGTGAGGGAGGGAAACCATGCAGCCGACAGAGGGAACACCGCCGATTTCGTAGAAGCCGCCCAGGGGGTGCGCGCAATGCTCAGTGTTCTGGGAATTGACCCCCTGGATGACACCTGGCGCGGAGAGCAGGATTCCCGCGATGTTCTGGAGTCGCTCGCAGACAATATGCTTGCTCTGCGGTGGAAAGCTAAGTCCGGGGGGGACTTTGGTCTTTCTGACGCTCTGAGAGAAGCGCTCGATCAATCCGGTATCGACGTTAAAGACGAACCATCGAGCAGCACCTGGAGTATTCGTGGCTAAAAAGGGACATCCCACAGCAAGAGGGCCTAAGAAACCTGCAACAGTAGGAACAGGTGGCCACGGGCGCAAGGCGCTTGAAGGAAAAGGCCCCACCCCTAAAGCGGAAGACCGGGCCTGGCATCCCGCAGGCAAACGCAAAGCCGCTAAAGAGCGTTTCGACAACGCCAAAGCCCGAAAGGGTGGCTCTTCGCCAGCGCCCAAGCGACCGACGCGAGCCGCCGGGAAAGACACCGAAATGGTGACGGGCAGGAATGCGGTACTGGAAGCCCTTCGCGCCAAAATCCCCTCCATCTCGTTGACTCTTGCCACACGCATCGAGATGGATGATCGCGTTCGCGAAGCATTAACAATCGCGAACAAACGAGGAATTCCTTTGCTGGAGGTTACTCGGCCCGAATTGGATCGTATGACCGGGCCGGATACCGTTCACCAGGGGATCGCCCTTACCGTCCCCCCGTATGAGTACCCTCACCCCATTGAGATGGCTGAGAAAGCTCGTGCGCAAGCAGGCGGAATGCCTGTACTAGTGGCGTTGGATGGAGTGATGGACCCTCGAAACTTGGGCGCCATTGTGAGATCTGTGGCAGCGTTCGGTGGCGCAGGAGTCATTGTCCCCCAGCGGCGTTCGGCGGGCGTGAACGCAACGTCCTGGAAAACTTCCGCGGGAGCCATCGCTAGGACCCCGGTAGCCATGGCTCCCAACCTGACACAAACGCTTAAAGCGTTAAAAGAGCGCGGATATTTTGTGGTGGGATTGGATGGGGACGCACCGGACCTCGTGCCTGGGGCAGATATTGCTGCCACACCGCTGGTCATTGTCGTGGGAAGCGAAGGGAAAGGGCTGTCGCGTTTAGTAACGGAAACGTGTGACCTGGTGTTGGGAATTCCCATTTCGGCAAAAACCGAGTCGCTCAACGCCGGCATTGCTGCCAGCGTGGTGCTCTACGAAGTAGCTCGTGCGAGGTTCATGGCGAAGTAGCCCTAAATGCGATCCCGCCAGTTCACTTCAACCGTGGGATTGGGCAAGGTGATGGCCTCCGTGGGTGGCCCGGTGACCACTGCTTCATCGCGTTTATGCGCCAAGATGTTGTCGATGTAGGAGGAGACGCTTTCCTTAAAAGAAACGTCCCGGTCTTCTTCCCGCGATTTCTCTCCCCTGTGCTTTAACCACTGGTAGAAAATTTCGGGCGGCTCTAACCTTCCCCGAAACTCTTTGGGGATCGATTTAATCACTTTGTCATACACCTGAGAAAGCCATTCGTGGGCGACCATCTCCTCATTCACTTCCTCATCGGGGTAGTGGTAGGCGCGAAACGCATCAAGGTCATTGAGCAGACGTCGGGCCTGGTTCTCGCCGGCATCAATGCCTGTCATTCGCAACAAGCGCCTGGTGTGGTGGCCAGCGTCCACCACCTTGGGATGAATTTTGAGTTGCGTGCCCGATTCTTCCGTCGAGATAGTGAGATTTTCGATGTCGAAACCTAGCTCGTTAAGCCTCTGCACCCGCAGAGCGATTCTCCACCGTTCGGACTGGTCAAAACTTTCCCACCCGGTGAGTTCGTCCCACAACGAGCGGTAGGACAGAAGGATAGATTCGGCAATGTCCACCGGGTCAATGTCCTCATCGAGTCTCCCCCCCGCTTGCAAATCGAGAAGCTCTCCCGCCACGTTGACCCGCGCAATTTCGAGATCATTCTCCCGCTGACCGTCGGAGAGGCTTCCGGGCATCAGCTCGCCCGTCTCCGCGTCAACAAGGTAAGCGGCAAAGGCGCCAGCATCCCTTCGAAACAAGGTGTTAGACAGCGACACATCGCCCCAGAAGAAGCCCACGATGTGGAGTCGGACAAGGAGCGCCGCTAAAGCATCGGCGAGCCTTCTGGCCGTGTCGGGGCGAAGGGTTTGCGAATACAAGGCGCGGTAGGGCAGGGAGAACCTCAGGTGCCGCGTCACGAGAGCGGTGGGAAGCTCTTCGCCTTTCGCGTTTTTTCGCCCAGAAATGATGGCGAACGGTTCCACACACGGAACATCAAGCCGGTCAAGTTTTCGAAGCATTTCATACTCGCGAATGGCAAGGGCTTCGGTGGTCTCTTTCACAGCGACAATTTGGGGTCCCAAGTGGATGAAGCGCACAATGTGACGCGAAATACCCTTGGGCAGCGCCGCGACAGTGTCTTTGGGCCACTTTTCTAACGGGAGCCCCCAGGGAAGCTCGAGTAGCTCAGCGCTAGCAACAGACGCAGTGATGGAGAGCGAGCCGCTCATTGGAATATTCCTTGCTCATGACGGTGGGGCTGCCAAAAATCTCTGGCAGCCCCACCCATGATAATTGCTAGGCCACAGAAATGGCTTCTCTGCTCAGTCGAATCCCGCTCGCCGTGTCGAACACGTGCACGTGGTGTTCCACGGGGAGCAGCGCGATCTTGTCTCCGACAAGCGGGTGGTCGCGACCATCTACGCGGACAACCACTTCGATGGTCTCGCCATTCACCTCGGTGCTGCCATGGAGGTAACCATCGGCCCCGAGCTCTTCGACAAGGTCCACTGTTGCCTGGAGACCCTCGCCTGTCTGGGACACGATGAGGTCTTCGGGACGAATACCGACGGTCACTTTGGGGCCTGAAGCATCGGCAAGCGTGTCCCGGTTGACCTTGACCGTTGCTGTGCCAAATTGGACACCGCCATCCACGACATCGGCATCAAAGAGGTTCATTGCTGGGGAGCCAATGAATCCGGCGACAAAGGAGTTAGACGGGGATTCGTAGAGATCCCGCGGGGTTCCCACCTGCTGGAGCACGCCATCTTTGAGGACCGCGATGCGGTCACCCATCGTCAACGCTTCGGTTTGATCGTGGGTTACATAGACCGTGGTGACGCCCAGGCGGCGTTGGAGCGAAGCAATCTGGGTCCGGGTCTGGACGCGAAGCTTTGCGTCTAAGTTCGAGAGTGGCTCATCCATCAGAAACACCTGAGGTTCCCGCACGATGGCGCGACCCATAGCAACTCGTTGACGTTGGCCGCCCGAGAGAGCTTTAGGTTTGCGGTCAAGGTACGGCTCGAGGTCAAGAAGTTTCGCCGCATCCTGGACTCGAGTAGCACGCTCATCCTTGTTGATGCCGGCAATCTTGAGAGCGAAACCCATGTTCTCCGCCACGGTCATGTGGGGGTACAGCGCATAGTTCTGGAAAACCATTGCTATGTCACGGTCTTTTGGTGCAACATCGGTGACGTCTCTATCGCCAATCAATATACGACCGGCGTCGATGTCTTCCAGGCCTGCGAGCATTCGCAAAGACGTAGACTTTCCGCAACCCGAAGGGCCAACGAGTACAAGAAACTCACCATCTTGGACAGTGAGATCGAGGGCATCTACTGCGGGTGTGGTGGTCCCGGGATAGATACGGCTTGCTTTATCGAACGTTACTGACGCCATTTTTTCTCCTTCACCGGCAGGTACGTGCCGGACGATCCTTTGTGAATGGAACCCGCCCCACCGGCTTTGATGAGACGAACGCTTACAATTATGTCGGGTTTCAGATTCCTTTGCCAGGGCCTTTCTGGGCAACTAGCCGAGGACATGTTGCTGAGGTACCATTGAAAGTTGACGAACTGTTCAAAGCATGTTCCGAGAGAGCCACTGTCGCCATGGTGTGACAGCTCATCCGTTCCCCTCGCGGGAGTTTCACCAAGGAAGACAACGCAATGAATGCCCCAGAATCACGACCCACGAAAAACGATAAGCGCCAGAGTGCGCGCGATAAAGCCCGCGAGATTCGCACGGCCCAGAACGAACGCTCGAGGAGAAACAGGGTCCGCACCCAAGTGGGCGTCGCCGTCGGGATTCTTGGTGTTCTCGCACTGGTGGCCTTTCTCATCGTGTCGTCTTTGCGCCCCGCCGGTCCCGGGCCCGAGAATATGTTGAGCGACGGCATCAAAATCGGAGCGGGAGTCAAAACTGTTCGGACTGCTGCTTTAGCCGCGGACCAGACTCCTGTTGTCTCGGAGCTGAACGCTGATGGGGTCCCCGCCATCCACATTTTCATGGACTATTCCTGTCCCGCATGCGCGCGGTTTGAGGAAAGCTACAGCCCCATCCTGAGGACGTGGCTGGAAAACGGTTCGGCCACCGTGGAGTACCACCCCCTGTCTTTCCGCGACTCGCAAACCGCAGGAACGCGCTATGCGACGCGGGCAGCAAACGCCGCCGCTTGCGTCGCGGACAAGTCTCCCGATGCTTTTTTCGATTTCAACGAGTATCTTTTTGCCAACCAGCCTCGGCCCCCGGAGCGTTATGAGCTGACCGATAGCGAGCTGGGACAGATCGCGCGCGCCAGCGGCGTGGCCGATCTTGAAGGGTTCACCCAGTGCATTGAGGATGAAACTTTTGCTAACTGGGTAGGTGAGGCCACAGTTCGCGCCATGAGCACAGGACCCGTCCCAGTCAAAAACAGTGAAGTCGCCCTCATCAGGGGGACCCCGGCGGTTTTGGTCAACGGCAAAGAGTTCCAGCCCGAGGTTCACGGAGATCTCGCAAGCTTCGTAGCATCTCAGGAGGAGAGCGAGTAAACCACTCATTCGGTAGGCTGGTCTTCCCGCGCTCGTTGTGGGAAACGCCGGCTTGGCGCAATTGGTAGCGCATCCGACTTGTAATCGGAAGGTTGCGGGTTCGAGACCCGCAGCCGGCCCCACACCTTAGAGCTTTTTGCGCTCCGTAACGGAAGCGACCGCGAGGACTAGGGAGATAGCCCAGCTCGCCCACAGCAACCACACGTGCCAGCTCAGGGGCCCGAGGAGTGTTTTCCTCAGAAGACTCACACCCGTGGCGAGAGAACTCACGATGGCACTGCTGAAAAGAAACCGACGCATAACTCCACTCTAAAGGGGAGAATGCGCCTCGTCCAGAGTGAGCGCTGAGAGTCTGCCTGATAACCTCGGACACGTGTCCCGCTTGACGTCGTATGCCCTCTCCGAGCTTATTGTCGTCTCCAACAGGTTGCCTATTGCTTTTCAAGCCAACGAGACAGGAGCAAAGACCCCCGTGCTGTCTCCCGGGGGCCTTGTGGCAGCACTTGCCCCCGCGTTATCGGGCGCCGGAGCAGCCTGGGTCGGGTGGGATGGGACCGACAGCAGTGACGAGGATGCCGTGGAGCTCGGGGGTTTTGTCCTCCACCCCGTTTCTCTGTCTCACGCGCTTGTGGAAAAGCACTACGAGGGTTTTAGCAATTCGACGTTGTGGCCTCTTTTTCATGATGTGGGGGTAGCACCAGATTTTTTTCCCGCATGGTGGGACGCTTATCTGGCGGTCAACACGATGTTTGCCGAGCGCATTTCGTCCCTCCTTGCACCTGGGGGCACCGTCTTTGTGCAGGACTATCAACTCATGCTGCTCCCCGCTCTCCTTCGCAGTCGACGCGCTGATGCAAGGATTGGGTACTTTCATCACATCCCATTTCCTCCCAGCGATCATTTGGCGACCCTGGGTCAAGCCCAGGAAATCCTCGAGGGGCTGTGGGCGTCAGACCTTATTGGGTTTCAGCGCGAAAAAGATCGCAGCAATTTTCTCGATGCAGCCAAGGGAGCCGGTCTGGTCGCGGGTGCAACACCCCAGCCACACGTGGGCGTATACCCGATTTCGATAGATACTCCCGCGGTTGTTGCTGCTGCGTCGACGATCGAGGTCACAGCGAAGGCCGACACTTTTCGCCAAGGTTGGGGCCAGCCTCGCACTGTTTTTTTGGGCGTAGATCGTCTCGACTACACCAAAGGCATTCCGCACAGGTTGAAGGCTTATGAGGAACTACTTGCCTCTGGCACGGTCGAGATCGATGATGTTGTGTTCGTGCAGGCGGGGAGCCCAAGCAGAGAAAACGTGGCGAGCTATAAGGCACTCAGCGAGGAAATTGACGGCCTGGTGGCTCACATTAATGACACATACATCCCCACCAGTGGCAGGGATGCCGTTATCTACCTGCGCCAAAATCTTGCCCGAGAGGACATGCTGGCGCTCTTCGTGGCAGCCGATGTGATGGTGGTGAGCTCTCTGGCCGATGGAATGAACTTGGTGGCCAAAGAATTCGTTGCGTGCCGAGCCGATGACAGCGGTGTTCTCATCCTCAGTGTTCACGCCGGAGCTGCCGAGCACATGCCAGAAGCGCTCTTGGTTGACCCGCACGACATTTCCGCTATCGCGGAGGCTATGCAGGAATCACTTTGGATGGGCAATGAAGATATTGCGCGACGAATGGCGCGTTTGCGCTCAGAAGTGTCCACCCATGACGTATCGGCTTGGTCGCACACAATTTTGGGCGACCTGGCCCAGAAAAACTAACGAGCACTGGATAGTCTGAGGGCGATGGCTCCTCGTTCTTTATCAACCCCCCGTGCTGTGGCGATGGGTGTTGCCGCGGTCTTGGGCATGGCAGCATTGGTGGGCGCGGGAACACTGGGTTTCGTGAGCCCTGGGGCGAAGGCGATTGCTTCGGCGGTTGTCCCTGAGCCTGTGGCCACCGCAAACTTCGCGGCGAGCAGACCCGCGCCTTCGGCGCCGCAGGACGACCTGCTCTTTCCCACCTGCTCCCTTCAGAACCTCGTTCAAGACTCGAGTTTGGGCGAGTTTCATGGCGTCGTGATGGACCCTCGGAGCGGAGTTACGGTGTTTGATCGAGAGGCCACCCTAGGGGTTGCTCCCGCGAGCGTGCTCAAAATAATTACTGCTGCTGCAGCGCTGAGCGTTCTCGGTCCTGATGTCACATTTTCCACCCGAGTACTCTCCACTGACACTCCGGGCACGATTGCCCTGGTCGGTGGCGGCGATGCGACCCTCAGTTCCCTCGAGGCTGAAGATGTCAGCGTTTATGTTGGCGCTCCGCGTTTCAGCGTTTTGGCAGCTCAAACAATTGCCGCTCTCAGTGTTGGCCTCGCCGAAGGTGAGAAAGTGGAAGTCTCTGAACTCGTTGTTGACGCCTCGTTATGGGATCCGGAGGATTCCTGGGATTCCTCGTGGGCGACCAGCGCCCGTTCAAGAGGGTTCATGTCGCGCATTAGTGCTTTACAAGTCGACGGAGATCGCCAGGACCCCCGTATCGCCATGAGCCCGCGGAGTAACAATCCCACGAAGAACGCCGCAGAAAGTTTTGTCCAAGCCCTTACGGCAGCGGGGAACACATCTCGCTTTGTTGCCCTCACCTATGGCGCATCCGATCCCGGCGGCACCGTGTTGGCGAGCGTGGAATCTCGACCGCTGGTGGAGCTTGTTACCTACATGTTGAAAGAGAGCGACAACACCCTGGCGGAGATGCTGGCGAGACAGGTGTCGTTGGAGATGGGGTTTGACGGGTCATCAGCGAGCCTGGGCGAAGCTCTCGTGAGTGCGCTCGATCCCTACGGGGTCGATGCTACGGAGGTGTCCATCCGTGATGGTTCCGGGCTGTCAGATCTTAACCGTGTGAGTGCCCAGTATGTGGGGGGTGTTTTGGTCGAAGCGTTCCGTAGCCAGGGAAGCCTCGGTCTCATCGCAGAAGCGCTCCCGATAGCGGGGGTAGATGGCTCATTGGGTAGCCGGTTCGCCGGTGACAACGCCGTTGCTCAGCAGAGGGTTCAGGCGAAGACAGGAACTATCTCCGGCACGAGGTCCTTGGCTGGTTTCGTTCAGAGTGCGGATGGCACAGATCTGGTTTTTGCTTTTTTTGCGCACGGCGATGTGGACGATGATGCGCGAACTGCCATCGAGACGGTGGTCTCTGGGGTCTATTCGTGCGGCTCAAACCTGGCAGACTTCTAGAAAACGCAGGAACAAGAAAGGTGGTGTCCCATGCGCGGATTGTTGATTGTTGACGTCCAAAACGACTTTTGTGAAGGTGGAGCACTCGGTGTCACAGGAGGCACTGCTGTAGCGCACGGAGTGACCGAATTCCTCTCTCTCAGGGGCACAGATTATGCGGTCATTGTTGCTTCCAGGGATTGGCATGACGCACAAACTGATAACGGCGGCCATTTTGCACCCGCAGGTTCTGACCCTGACTTTGTGAGCACCTGGCCCGAGCATTGTGTGGCAGGTACCGAGGGGGCTCAGTATCACCCGGCTCTTCAGGTGGAACAGATCTCCCACCACGTGAAAAAGGGCCAAGGGATTCCCGCTTACTCGATGTTTGAAGGTGTTACTGACGAGGGGGAAACGGTCGCAGCGATTCTTTCCTCTCACCAGGTGACCTCCGTGGACGTGGTCGGCCTTGCAACAGACCATTGTGTAAGAGCAAGTGCCCTTGATGCACGAAGCGAAGGGTTAGAGGTTCGAGTTCTTACCAACCTGGTCGCAGCAGTGTCTCCGATCACCAAAGAAAGCGCGCTCGAAGAGATGACGCGCGCAGGTGTGGTCTATGAGTGAGGGCGACAAGCGCACCTACACCGTTGTGTCCTGCCATTACGGTGACCTTTTCTGGGTGGAGCACATGCTCCACGAAGTGGTGAAACACTCTGGGGACCGTGTCGAGGCGGCGGTCATTGTCGACCAGTCCAAAGAGTCCCAGGAAGCGCTCGCAGCACTCCCTCTGGTCACCAAGGTCCTCACCTTCGAGCCTGACGCCGCCCAGATTGCGGTGGAGGGCCATGATCACCCGGCAGCGCTTGATCGTGCCGTGGCGACCACAGACTTCACCACCTCACACATTATTGTGATGGATTCGGATGCTTTTCCCGTCACCGACGAGTGGCTATCTCGGCTGGATGACATTTCGCTTGCCCTGGTACCGGGAAGCAAGAGGAACACCCATCCGTGTCTGATGGTCTTCCCTGTTGAAGCCAAACACCTCGTCAACTTTTCCGAAGGGTATCTTGAGCGCGCAACGCGTCGAGGTGCCCCGGATACAGGACGTCGGGTAGGTGCGCAGCTCAGCGCGGCGGGAATGGGTGTGACATTGCTGGAACACACACCTGCGTTTAACGGCTACCGCGGGTCTTTTTACTTAGGGGACAGCTACTACCATCATGGGCATGGGTCGTTTATGGCCGGCGGTCACGATCAATACAAAGGTTTTGTCTCACAGGCGAGTGAAAAACTCTACCGCCGCCGGGTTCTCCACGGGAATTTCACTCTGAGCACTGTGGATATGGCGGGGCTGTTCGTGCGTCATGTCTGGCGCCGCGCAAGGAACCGGATTCGTATGGCTTTGCTGGGGCCCGCTGGCAAGCCGGAGTGAGTTAGACGAGCAGTTGGTAGGTGGCCAAGTTCCGGTATAGCTCGGAGGTGGTGAGTAACTCGTCGTGCACACCGATGGCGTCAACACATCCGTCTTTCAAGACAATAATTTGGTCACTATCCACCACGGTGGCCAAACGGTGAGCGATCACTACCAACGTTCTTTCGGCCGAAATTCTGTCAATCGCCTGCTTCATGAGCAGCTCATTGGGTCCATCGAGGGATGACGTGGACTCATCAAGTAACAGGATTTCTGGAGCCTGAAGCAGCGCCCGGGCAATAGCGAGCCTTTGTCTCTCCCCTCCAGAAAGAAGCACCCCGCCTTCGCCGACCTGAGCGTCAAGGCCCTGGGGGTCGCGAGCGAGGATGTCGGAGAGGTTCACTTCCGCTAGGACGGCAATCAAGCCTTCGTCATCGGCGTGAGGCGAGCCAATGAGGAGGTTATCTCGGATGGTTCCTGCAAGCACCGGGGCATCCTGTTCTACGTAGCCAAAGTGTCCGCGAAGGGCGAAGCGACTCATCATGTGGGATTCCTGGCCGAACACCTTAATGGTGCCACGTTGCGGGTCATAGAAACGTTCCATCAGGGAGAGCACGCTGCTCTTTCCGGCACCGCTCGGGCCCACGATCGCCGTTTTGCTTCCCGTGGGAATAACGAAAGATACATCGTTGAGCACGGGGCCACGGGACCTGGGGACAACGGCAATGTTGCCGGTAGTGAGTGCTGCCGCTTCACGCTCCCCGAGAGTCTCGGCGACAAGTTTCTCGGCCTCGGTTTTGTGAGCGGTCTCCGGGTAGCTGAAAGATACCTTCGAAAACTCAATGGCGGCGGTGGCAAGAGAGCCCCCCGCGTCCTGAGGTCGTGGCACGACGGAGTCAGAATCAGTTTCCGAGGGAAGGGAAATGATTTCCTGAATTCTTCCTAGAGCTCCCAAGGCTTGATTCACCGAGGTGATGGCACCGAACGCCTGCCCTAGAGGCATGATCATCAGGAATAAAAACAAGATGAAGGCTACGAGGTCGGCAATCGCCAAGCTGCCACTGGCCGCACGGTAACCGCCCACACCCAGAACGACGAGGAACGCTACCTGCAGTGCGATACCGGAGATGGGGACAACCAAAGCTGAAATCTTGGCCACGGCAATCCCGAGTGTCCAAGCGCCCTCGGCGTCTTTGCCTACGTTTTCCACCTCGCGCTCGGTTGCATTGGCTGCCCGCACGGTCCGAACAGCACTGATCGCGCGTTCAACGCTTGACGTAAGGTCACCCACTTTGTCTTGAGCTTTACGGCTAGCAACACGAATCCTGCGAGACAGTGTCACGACAGCGGTGACCGCAACACTGACGACCAACGCTGTGAGCAGGAACAAGACCAGGTCAAGGTAAATCATCGCGGCAACGGCACCCACAAAAGTGAGTGCACCGCCCACTGCTTCGACCAGCCCTTGGGTGAGGACAGCTCGAAGGAGAGTGGTGTCGCTTCCTACTCGCGAGACCAAGTCACCGGTGCGACGCTGGTCAAATTCTGAAATGGGAAGGTTTAGCATTTTAGCGACGAGGGCTTTCCTGCTAGACAGAACGACCCCTTCGCCTGTTCGTTGCAGGAGATAGTGGCGGAACCCAGAAAGCCCAGCAGAAACTACGACAAGTCCTACAAGGACCCACACCAGCATTCCGAGTGGCTGGGACTCCTCCACGACGGTGATCACTTCTGACACCACGAGGGGTTGCGCCAAGGTGGTGAGGGCCCCCGCCATGCTCAACGCTATGACGATAGAAAGAATTCTCTTGTGCTCGAGCAGGAAGGGCATGAGTTGGCGAAACGTGGCCCTCGGTGACCCATCATCGCTGTCGCGATAGTTTGTTCCCCGGCGACGCGATCCAAAACCCATACTCATGCGAATGAACTCCTTAGCCCGTGAGCTTTTCAGTGTGGCCTATTGCAGCTATGCCGGTGCTGATGTTCGCTCGCCGATAAACTCCTCCTGTGTCGAAACTCTCGAAAAAACGTCCTTCGCCTCGCCGATCTAAAGCGGTGGGTGCCTGGCGGGTAGCGCGCATGAAGCTCGGTCAGCTGCGCCGGAGAAGCGTGCACCCCGCTCCGGTGGGCCGTCCTGACTACTACCGAAGGGAACTCCACGCCGACCTATTTATTCGCTCTGCACAGAACCTCCCGGAGCGATCTTTTCTCAGTCTCGAGCATCGGGAACCCTCGGCGCATGAGATGGGGCAGGCATGTCACACGAAATATGGCGTCTACCCACTCAACTTTTCTTTCCCCCAGCCGGACAGGATGCCGGGGGGAGTTTCCCGGCGAGCACATTTTCTCTCCACCACCATTCCGGGGGAACCTTTCTCGTTTGATTCTTGGGATCTGTATCTCGAGGAATATCGCAGTTCCTTTTTTTCCTTGTCGACGAAGAAAGGCGGATGGGATACTTTCCGCCATCTCGAAATTCTTTTCTCTGGCGGGATTCCGCTCACCCCGGGTTTAGCGTCCGCTCATCCTTATGCCCTTGCCCACTACCCCAAAAGGGCGATGGCTACGGTGTTAGAAAATTTGCTGCGACAGGGACCCGCGCTTCCCGATTCGCACACCCGGGAGTTTTTTCGCAGCTTCTCCGCGACACGGTTGACCACGGAAGCGATGGCGACTTACCTCGTTGAGGCCTCTGGAATGTCGGATTCACGAGTGTTGTATCTCGACCATGGCCTGGCCCGGCGCACCGACTACCTCAGTGCCTTTACCCTGATCGGGCTTCGCCAGCTCCTGGGCAGTCGTCTTATTCCCGCCTATGAGGCGAACTATCTTCTCGACGACTTCGCAGGCGACACCCACCGCCTCTACGGAAAAGGCTTTGGATATACGAAAGTTCTCCCTGCCTCTCTCTCCAGCACAGAGTCTTTGTCGCCAGAGCAGGAAAGCACCCCCGCCGGGCAGAGGGAACTGACCGAGCTGGCGGAGTCGTGTGAGTCCATCGTCGTGGGGAATTATGACGGCAATCGCGAGCAGGTGGGAGCATTGCTCGACGCGGGAATTCCCGCATCACGATTCGTGTGCATCCTCGGTTCAGATGTGTCCCCGGACTGGTCTTTGCGTGCCCAGATGAGGCGAAGTGCCATGACGTTCTTTGTCCGGGAGTTTCCCGGGCGCTAAAGCTTTTTGAGTGCCAGAGCCGTGTGAAGAGCGGCGAGGGCAGCCTCAGCTCCTTTGTCTTCGCGGGAGCTCGGCAGACCTGCGCGGTCCATTCCTTGTGCTTCATCGTCCAGGGTGAGAACTCCAAATCCGACAGCTTTACCCGTGGTCAGAGCGACCTCGGTCAGCCCCTGTGTGGCAGCAGAAGAGATGTATTCAAAGTGCGGCGTTCCTCCCTGAATGATGACGCCCAGCGCCACCACGGCGTCAGCACCGGACTGGAGAGCAGCCTGAGCAACAACGGGGAGTTCGAAAGAACCGGGCACTCTCACCACGGTGGTGTGAGCCCCCGCTGTGTCCAACACGCGCAACGCTCCGGCGACCAGCGCTTCTGCAATCTCGGTGTGCCACATTCCTGCCACCACGGTGATGTTGAGAGCCTCCGCGCCCGACGCGTTAAGGGTGGGTGCTCCGTGAGCGCTCATGATTTTTCTCCTTTTACTGGAAGCGTGATTGCTCCCACGTGTAGTTCGCCAGGAAGGTGGTGACCCATCCGGTCCCTTTTTGCTTCCAGGTAGGCCGCGTTGACTTTTCCAACCCCCACCACAAGCGGAGCGAGCTCGGTGACTTCAATCGAGTGCTCTTCAAGCTGGCGGCGTTTCTCAGGGTTATTGCTCAGGAGCCGAACACTGCGTATTTCCATATCGGTCAAGATTGCGGCGGCTGCCCCGTAGTCCCTCGCGTCGGCGGGAAAACCGAGGGCGAGATTGGCATCCAACGTGTCTAAACCAAGTTCCTGCAGCCGGTAGGCGCGTAACTTGTTGACCAGGCCGATCCCACGCCCCTCATGGCCGCGAAGGTAAATCACAATGCCGCCCTCAACAGCGATACGGTCCATCGCTTTTCGCAACTGCGGACCGCACTCACACTTCAGCGACCCCATCGCTTCCCCGGTGAGACATTCAGAATGAAGCCTCACAAGCATCCCGTCGTGGGGGATCCCTGACACGATAGCTATGTGGTCCGCACCGGTGGCACGGTCGCGGTAGGCACGAAAATTAAAAGTCCCGTGCTCCGTGGGAACACGGGTCTCGACCGCAAAAATCACCCGCTCGTTGGCTACTGTTGCGGTTCGTGGAGCGAGATGATCCTCTGACCCACCAGTGGCGTCGAGTTCCGAAATCAGCTGGGCAATGGTCACTACGGGGATATTCTGCGCGGTTCCCATCTCCAGCAGTTGGGGAAGACGAAGCAGTTCACCATCATCACCCACGACTTCGCCGATAACGGCAACCGGCTCCAAACCAGCTAAGGTCATCAGATCCACCGCTGCCTCCGTGTGACCGGCGCGCTCCCGAACCCCGCCCGGTACTGCTGTCAGGGGGATGATGTGACCCGGGCGGATCAGAGAAGCCGGTGATGCTCCGGGGTCGGCAAGGACCCGGAGTGTTCGGGTGCGGTCCGAGGCACTAATGCCCGTGGTGACGCCCGTTGCCGCGTCAACACTGACGGTGTAGGCCGTTTTACGAGGGTCCTCGTTGTTTGCCACCATGGGGGGCAGCTCCAACGTGGTCGCACGCTCCACCGGCATAGGTGCACACAGGTACCCGGAAGAATGCCGGATGGTCCAGCCCACCCATTCGGGGGTAGCCAGTTGGGCGCTCAGGATAATGTCGCCCTCGTTTTCTCGGGCTTCATCGTCAACCACGATGATGGGCCTCCCGAGGCGTAAATGCTCCACCGCTTCTTGGATGGTTCCAATACTCATGCGGCTCCTCCGACCGCAGCGAACTCTTGAAAACGCAGAATGTGGCGCGCAATCATGTCGGTTTCCAGGTTTATCGCGTCACCGGGCTGTTTCCTGCCCAGTGTTGTCGCAGAGAGCGTTTCAGGAATGAGGGACACTTCTGCCCAGTCTTTTCCGACTGCTGAGACTGTCAGCGATACGCCATCGAGGGTGAGGGAACCTTTGTGGGCGACCAGGGGAGCGCTCTCTGGCGCGAGGGAGACACGAACCACACTCCATTTCTCACCGGGTGTTACCGCGAGGACCGTGGCGGTGGAATCCACGTGTCCCTGAACAAAGTGACCACCTAGTCGATCCCCCACCTTGGTCGCCCTTTCCAAGTTAACCGCCGTTCCTTCGCCCCATGTTGCCGCGACAGACTGATTCAGCGTCTCTTTGATGACGTCGGCAACAAAGAAGCTCTTTCCTGAGTCCACAACCGTGAGGCATACCCCGCTCACAGCGATGGAGTCACCGTGAGCAATATCTCCCGCGACGATAGTGGACTCGATGGTGACAAGGGCGCCTTCCCCGCTGGCCGCAACGTGGGAGATGGTCCCCACTTCTTCAATCAGTCCTGTAAACATTTTTAGTGTCCTTTCCTCGCAGGGCGAGCGATAACCATCAGGTCAGACTCAGTTACGTGAACATCTCGAATGTCGAGTGCGAGAGCGTCACTCATGGTGGCGATTCCCAAATCGGTGATAGCTACACGTGGGCCGCCCAACAACAGCGGACCCAGCGAAATGTGAACTTCCTCCACTATCCCCTGGGCAAGAAAAGCGCTGGCAAGAGTGGGGCCACCTTCGACGTAGAGGCTGCGGATTCCTCGCTCAAAAAGATTTTTTCCTAGCTGGGTGAGGTCGTGATTGCGGTGGTGATAAAAACCACCTGGGTGCTCGCTGAGCGCGGAGTCAGCGGGGACAGCTCTTTTTCCCACCACGACGGCCAGGGGCTGATGTTCAAAAAGCTCGCCCTGGGGGTTTCTCGCAGTTAGCGCTGGGTCATCAGCGATCAAGGTTCCTGAACCGACCGCAATGGCGTCATGACGGGATCGGTCACGGTGGACTTGGTGGCGAGCTGCTGGTGACGTAATCCACTGACTGGTGCCATCAGCAGCGGCTGCTCGCCCATCCAGGGACATGGCCCACTTGACGGTCGTCCACGGTCGGCCCAGTGTGGTGGCCCCGAGCCAGCGTTCAAGGAGTTCGGTACCAGCCTCCTTTTCAAGACCACTATGCACCGCGACACCGGCGTTTATGAGGAGTTCAGCGCCCTTACCCGACTCCAGCCCCGGGTCAGGAATTGAGTACACAACTTTCGCGATACCTGCTTCAGCAAGCGCCAGAGCGCAGGGCCCGGTTTTGCCCGTATGGGCACACGGTTCCAAGGTCACCACCGCCGTGAGACCGCGAGTGCTGATTCCTTGCTGGCGAAGGACATCCAACGCCATAATTTCTGCGTGGGAGGTGCCAGAGCCCTGGTGCCATCCTTCTGCGACGGGGGTGCCGTGAGAGTCCAGCATCACACAGCCCACCCTCGGGTTAATGCCCCATTCGGGGCCTCGCGTGGCAATCTCGAGTGCGCGCGTCATAGCCGCCTGTTCGGGGGCAGTCACGTCGCGAGGCGAGGTACTCATCCGGATTACTTCCTGTTGGGGGAAGCTCCGGGGAAGACAAAAGTTCTGGGGTCGAAAAACCCCAGCACCATGGCTCCTATCATCCGGACTTTAACCGTCGGTTAGGGAATTTCACCCCATCAACCGCCAACAATTTTCATTGCAGTCGGGTCGCGGACTTTCACCGCCGGCTCAGAGTTTCACTGACCCCGGAGCACATTACTAGACTTCACTATAGGGTTAGTGAGCAAAAAAAACAGTGTGAGTGTGGCGAAGGAGCCTATACATGACGTCCTACATGATGTCCCTTGACCAAGGAACGACGAGTACCCGTGCCATCATCTTTGATCATTCCGGAAATATCATGGCGAAAAGCCAGCGTGAACATGAGCAGATTTTTCCCCGCGCCGGGTGGGTGGAACACGACCCCCTGGAAATTTGGGGTAACACGCGCGAGGTGATGGGTGAAGCGCTCTCCCGAGCTCAGCTCACTCGCCATGACATTGTGGGTATCGGAATCACGAACCAACGCGAGACGGCAATCGTCTGGAACAAGAAGACGGGCGAGCCTGTCTATAACGCGGTCGTGTGGCAAGACACAAGAACACAGGGCACTATCGACTCTTTGGAGGACTCTCACGGCAGCGAGTATTTCCGCCAGAAAACGGGCTTGCCTCTGGCGACCTACTTTTCTGCCAGCAAGATTGTCTGGATTCTTGACAACGTTGTAGGCGCCAGAGAGGCTGCCGAGGCTGGAGAGCTCCTGTTTGGCACCCCCGACACGTGGTTGCTCTGGAACCTGACCGGAGGCGTGGATGGCGGAGTTCATGCCACCGATGTCACAAATGCCAGCAG
>JBLIEN010000006.1:0-24662 GCA_047633115.1 Pontimonas sp. | reverse complement strand
GGGCGAACCCCTCATCATTGTCTACATTCACGATGAAGTGTCCCCCGGAATGAGGCCACTAGGAAGGGCAACAAAGTGGTGGCTTCACCACTCTCTCGTCGCCCTGAAAGCCGACATCACCGCGCTCGGTGGAGCACTCACACTTCGCCAAGGGGCGGGCGGGGACATCATTCGAGAGCTTGTTGCCACTCACCAGGCCGGCGGAGTTTTCTGGAACCGTCGCTATGGCAGCGCTCGCGAGAACGACGCCATCTTGAAAGAGGATCTCCGCGCGGGCGGCGTTGTGTGTCACAGTTTTGCGGGCAACCTTCTCTTTGAGCCCTGGACAATCCGCAACGGAGAAGGCAACCCTTTTCGAGTTTTCACACCCTTCTGGCGGGCATGTCTCGCTACCGCGCCTCCCAGGCAACCGCTGGTAGCCCCCGATTCCTTCGACTGTCTTCCCCGGGTCCCCAGCGAGGGAGTCGACGCCTGGGATTTTCTGCCCACCCTGCCGGATTGGTCCGCGGGGCTGGCGGAAATGTGGACGCCCGGCGAAAGTGGCGCCACGCACCGCCTAGAAAACTTTGTGGAACACACTTTGATCCAGTACCACAGGCGGGACGAACCCGGCATCGAATCGACCTCTCGGCTCAGCCCCCATCTGCGCTTTGGAGAAATAAGCCCACACATCATCTGGGACGCCGTGGAACATGGTGTACCCGATGGCGCCTCAAAAAACAAAGCCAAGTTTCTTTCCGAGGTCGGGTGGCGTGAGTTTTCTTACAACATTCTGTTTCACCACACCGACCTTCATAAGACAAACTTCCGAGAAGAATTTAACCTCTTTCCCTGGCAGCAACCAGAGACAAAAATGCTTGCAGCCTGGCAGACCGGTGTCACTGGGGTCCCGCTGGTCGACGCGGGAATGCGGGAGCTACGCCACACCGGTTACATGCATAACCGGGTACGCATGGTCACGGCATCTTTCCTGATCAAGAACATGCTGGCGGATTGGCGGATTGGCGAAGCATGGTTTTGGGACAACCTGGTCGATGCGGATGAGGCAAACAACCCCGCCAGTTGGCAATGGGTTGCCGGCAGCGGAGCAGACGCTGCCCCCTATTTTCGAGTCTTCAACCCTTTCCTCCAGGCCGATAAGTTCGACCCGGACCGTATCTACATCACAAAGTGGTTAGGACACAATCCGGTGAACTATCCCACGGAACCCATCGTGGATATGAAAGCGAGTAGAGATCGGGCATTGGCGGCTTTCCAGGAGCTCAAGGCCTTGCGCCTAAGTGAGTAACACACCGCGCCGCTAATTCAGAAGCCCCCACCGCTGCGGCGCGAATGCTCTGTGCTCGGGCGCAACCCGCAAGAATACCGGCGTTGAAGGCATCCCCTGCTCCGGTGGCATCACGGATCTGGGCGACAAGGTGGGGGGGAATGTCGTAAACTTTACCTTCTTCCCAGACCAGTGAGCCTTGCGCGCCGCGGGTAATAATGACCCGCGGGAAACGCAGAGACAGCATCGCCAGCGCCTCTTCTGATGTGCGAGCGCCGCTGAGCAACAACGCTTCATCCTCATTGCAGCGAAGAATGGAAGCCTGGGCGACGAGACCCAAAAAGGTCTCAACACCAAAGTCGGATAGAAACCCCGACGAGGAGGCATCCACCATGACCTCGAGTCCTGCATCGATGGCCCGGGTGATCAGGCCAGCCATCGCCGCGGGATCCTCATGGTGGAAAAAGCTGTACCCCGTGAGGTGAAGTGCCGAGGCCCCAGCAAGAATGTCCTGTGTCACGACGGCGGGATTCAAAGAAACGTTGGCACCGCGATCGGTGAGCATAGAGCGATCTTCCCCCCGAGCAACAATGACAATGGATCCGGTGTCGAGAACCTCATCTCCCGAAAGGTGGGCCTCCACCCCGGCATCGATGAACTCCTGTCGATACCGAGAGAGGTCGCGCAAACCTACTTGACCAAAAAAGTCCACGGAGACGCCCTGGCTTCCCAGCCACACAGCGGTGTTCGCAGCGGAGCCACCTGAGCTTCGCTTGATGCTCGCCGGAGTATCCGTGTTTGGTCGCATTGGCTCTCCGATCGCGGCCACCACATCGTCCATGATGTCTCCCACGACGACGACCCGAGACGAGAATGTCATCGCGACTTTGTCGACCATGCCTTAGCGATCTCCGCGGCGAGCGCCACGTTGTTGGTAACTAAATCAAGATTTACGCGAAGGCTTTCCCCTCCGGAACGCTCCAGCACATAGGCCAAAAGGAACGGTGTCACGTCATTACCCCGAATGCCCTCATCGTGCGCCGCACTCAGGGCCGAGCCGAGTATCTCGTCGTGAGTCACCGGGTCCCACTGTTTGCCCTCGGCGACAGGGTTGGCGACAAGAATGCCGCCACGCTGCTTCAAACCGTCTCGCGCGGCCATTATGTAGGCAATTTCTTCGGGGCTCTCCGCCCTCCATTCAAGGTCGTAGGGGCTTTCTCGCAACCAAAACGCAGGAAATTTCGAGGTGCGGTAGCCCACCACAGCGACACTGGAGGTCTCGAAACGCTCCAGGGTGGCTCCGATGTCCAAAATGGATTTAACCCCCGCAGAAACCACCGTAATGGGGGTGACCGAAAGGATCGGAACATCAGCAGATTCGTCAAAGGTGTCGCTTGCGCCACGGTGGACTCCTCCGAGGCCACCCGTGGCAAACACTCGAACCCCGGCGAGGTTGGCAAGGTAGGCGGTGGAGGCAACCGTAGTCGCGCCAGACCTGCCTAAGCCCATCACGACCGGCAAATCTCTCACACTGGCCTTAGGGATGTCTTCTCCCGCGATTCGCTGCAATTCCTGGTCAGTGAGCCCTACTTTAGGCACACCGTCAATAACGGCCACCGTTGCAGGCGTCGCGCCAGCTTCGCGAACTTGATTTTCCCACCCTCTAGCGGCGTCGAGGTTCTGCCCCCGGGGAAGACCGTGGGAGATGATGGTGGACTCTAAGGCGACGACCGGCTGGCCAGCGCTAAGGGCTTGAGCGACTTCATCTGAAAGGGCGGGGATTTTCACTTCTTCAGCGTAGGGGGCACCTGAGCTGTCCCCAATTCGTCTCCGCCCCGACGGGACCACAGCGTCACGACTTGAACGACACACACGCGACCTGACACCCGTGAAGAGATGGGTGGGGTGAGCGTTACCTCCTACACAAAGCGAGTGGGGAGGGCAAGCTCTGGGCCATTTTTCCCTCAGTTATTGCAACACGGCAATACGCCCCCGGTGCGCCCCGGAGACGTGCGCGGCCTCAGGTTGCCGACGCCCCGACAACTCGCGAGGTGTGTGGCGAGCTAAAGCAGGCTTCTGATCGCCCACAGATCGGGAAAAACCGGGTTGAACAGGGTCGAGATGAGATAGCCAACGCCCGAGGAACCACCGCTACCCACTTTTTTGCCCAGGGTGCGTTCCACCATTTTCACGTGGCGGTAGCGCCACTCACCCAAACCTTGATCAAGGTCCACTAAAGCCTCACAGACCATGGCTGACTGAGGGTCGTGGTGGTGGAGAGCAACCAAAACCTCTTGCACGTCCTCCCTTGCCTCCCAGGGGAGACTGACATCCCTATTCAGCGCCTCGTCGGGCATCAGGTGGCCTCGCGCGTGGCAATACAGCAACGCGGAGTGCCACACGCTGTTGCGGGCCATCGCAGCCTCGACCCGAAGGCGGGCATTCGAACCCGGGACAAGGTGCTCCGCCATGGCTAATCCCGAGCCTTCCTTCGCGCCAGCACCCGCGTGGTCCCGACGACCCAGCACAGCTTCCAATTCTCGAAACTGTGCAGACTGGAAACCACTGGCGGATGAGAGACGCGAACGGAAGGATGCGAACTGCAGCGGAGTCATCGTCTCCAGAATGTCAATCTGACTCACGCACGTTTTCATAATGGTCCTCGCGCGGAAGAGAAGTGCGAGGCTGCGGTGGGTGTCGCCGGCTTCCAGAGCGGGCTGCAGCGCTGAGAGCTCGTGGAGAATCTGCTGAAACCAGAGTTCATAGACCTGGTGGATGGTGATGAACAGAAGTTCATCGTGCTCGGGACCATCCGAGAGTGGCTGTTGAAGCGAGAGCAACTCGTCCACCTTCAAATAGGTGGTGTAGGTGACGGCTTTGTCGTGAGCCATGGTTAGGTCACTCTGCTCTCGTTGGGCTTTACAAACTGGTACCTCCCCGACTCGAGGAGACCTCGGAGCCGGTCAAACCCATCCCACACCTCGGTGTAGGAAGTGGGCAACGGGGAAATGGCCAAACGAATGGCATCGGGTTCCCGGTAGTCCGGAACCACGTTGACCAGGGTTCGCAAAGCAAGCGCGATTTTTGCAGCGTCGGGATGGCGGATGATGATGTGTCCTCCGCGGTGGCTGGCGTGCCGAGGAGTTCCGAGAGTGATGCCAAAGGGCGCCAACCACGCGTCAGTCAACGCGATCATGAGCTCGGTCCCCAAGGCTGCTTTGTGCTCAATCGCCGCCATCCCCGCGCGGCCGATCATGGCGTAACTGCATTCGACAATGCGAATCCCAATTATCGAGGGGCTTGCCACCTGGAAGGCCCTAATTCCTTCTGCCTTTTCAAACAAAGACCCCATGACGAACTGGTCGCGCTGGGCGAACCACCCCTGGATGGGGACCTGTAGCTCTTCTTGAAGTTCGTGTCGAACGAACAACCAGGCCGGTGAACCGGGCCCAGAGTTCCCATACTTATAGGTACACCCCACGGCAAGGTCAATTCCATTCCCATCAACGTCAAGGTCAATGGCGCCGCCAGCGTGAGAGCAATCCCAGAGCATCAGTGCGCCCACTTCTCTCACCGCGTCAGAAATTTCACGCAGTTCGGAGCGCGCGCCAGATCGGTAGTTCAAGGCTTGCAGAGTCACCAACGCGACATCGTCGTTCAGCAGAGGACTCAGCGCCGCGGCCGTGACCCGTTCATTCTCGACATCAAGGGCAACGGCTCCTGGACCACCACTGCCATCTGTGTCGAGCGTAACCAGGGTTAAACCCATCTGCTCGGCAATCCCCTGAAGAATGTAACGGTCGGTAGGGAAGTTTGCGGAGTCAATGATGATTGTTTTTCGACCCGGCCTCGCCCTGATCGCGGCAACAGCGAGTTGGTAGAAATTCATGGACGTGGTGTCACACACTAGTGTTTGGCCTGGAGCCGCTCCGAGAATGGAGCGCGCCAAGAGGTCACCTGCAGTCTGCGCCTGATCGATCCAGCTTGACCAGCCGCCCACCAGCTCCGTTCCCCACTCCTCGGTGAGGAAGTTTCCTACCGCGCCAACGGCCGCGAGGGGAAGTTTCCCCAAGGAGTTGCCATCCAGATAGCACTGATCGGGGTCTGCGTGGAAGAACTCGTCCCGAAACGATGCCAGCGGATCGCTCGCATCCATTGCCTCAGCAGTGGAACGAAGTGTGGGGTCACCCGGAAGAGTCGAAGGGGTCATCTCGCTAGCCTAGACGCTAGCCAAACCGCCCCGTGACATAGTCCAATGTCTTCTCGTTGGTCGGGCTGGAGAAAATCTTGGCCGTGTCATCGTGCTCTATCAAGACGCCGACTCTACTTCCCGCCTCATCATCGCTGGCCACCGTGAAGAAGGCGGTCTTGTCAGCAACCCGCGCTGCTTGTTGCATGTTGTGGGTGACAATCACAATCGTGTAGTCCGACTTGAGATCATTCATCAAATCCTCGATCTTGAATGTGGACACGGGATCGAGTGCGGAACAAGGCTCATCCATGAGAATGACATCCGGCTTCACCGCAATTGCTCTCGCAATGCACAGCCGCTGCTGTTGCCCTCCCGACATCCCAAAAGCATTATCTTTCAGGCGGTCTTTCACTTCATCCCAGAGCGCAGCTCCGCGCAAAGCCTCTTCGACGGTGTCATCCATGTTGCCCTTGAAGCCAAGGGTTTTGGGTCCAAAGGCGATGTTGTCATAAATGGACTTGGGGAAAGGGTTTGGCTTCTGAAAGACCATTCCGATCAGTTTTCGTACTTGAACCGGATCAACCTCCGGGTCATACATATCTTGACCGTGATACAGCACCTGGCCCGTTACCTTTGCTCCGGGAATAAGGTCGTTCATCCGGTTCAGGCTCCGGAGAATCGTCGATTTTCCGCAACCGGATGGTCCAATGAGGGCCGTGATCTCGTTCTGGTAAATAGGCAGAGTGACGTCCTGAACAGCCAAGTTCTTCCCGTAGTAAACGGACATATCCCTGAGGCTAAAGACTTCGGTCAGCATTTTCTCTTCCCCTGAGGTTAAATCAATCATCTTTTCCTTACCAGTTGTTCTCGTATCGAGCTCGCAGCCAAATTGCAAAAGAGTTGATGACGATGAGCACTGCGAGCATGAGGAGGACACCCGCTGCCGCCAGGATTTGGAACTCCTCCTGGGGGCGGCCAGCGTAGTTGTAGATCAAGACAGGCAATGCAGAGAAGCCCCCCTCGAAGAAGCTCGGTGCAAACGTCACAAAGGTCAAGGCACCCACAAGCAGCAGCGGGGCTGCCTCTCCAATCGCCCGCGACACCGCCAAAATAACACCCGTCAACATTCCTGGTGCGGCGGCGGGGAGGACCTGAAGCCAAACGGCCTGCCACCGAGTAGCGCCCAGAGCGAGTGACCCTTCAAGTATCGAAGGCGGAACCGCCTTGATTGCCTCTCGTGACGCCAAAATAACGGTGGGGAGCACCAGTAGCGCAACGGTTGCTGACCCCGAAGCGGCGACAAGCCCCCAGCTAAAAGGTCCTCTCACGAAAAACGCTAGACCCAAGATGCCAAACACAATCGAGGGAACTCCCGCCAAGTTCTGAATATTCAGCTCGATGACCCTGTTCCACCACTTTGACTTGTCCGCAAATTGCTCCAGGTAGAGGGAGGCCCCCACCCCCAGGGGAATAATAAGTACGATTACTCCCCCGATAATTTGCAGTGTCCCCAAGATCGCCACGCTGTAGCCAGCAGTGTCTCGGTTCACCGTTGATGGCCCATTGAAGATGAGATCCATGTCAAGGCGCGTGCGTCCTTCAAAAAATGCCCAAGCCAGAACCGCCACGATGGCGGTTATCGAAATCACCAGCGCCAAAAGCATGAGGGAGAGGAACAGTACGCTCGCCGTTTTCCCGCGAGTGTCTGTGGACTTGAAGCGATTCTGCACAGCGATACCTGCTCCCGCTACAGCAAGTCCCGCACGCCCGTTAAGCTTCGAAAACTGAGACATCACTCGTATACCTCTCGGAACCTTGTGACAAAGCGAATGGCGAGCATGTTCATCGCGAGGGTGATGATGAACAGGAGGGCTCCCACCGCAAAAATAGTGTCATACACAGTGGAGCCCACGGCGATCTCACCCGTCGCCCTGCTCGCGATGTATGCCGTCATTGTTTGGACTCCCTCAAACGGGTTGAAGTTGAGAGAGGGGGATCCTGCTCCCGCAACCAAGAGAACGATCATTGTCTCGCCCACCGCGCGCGAGGCTCCCAAGACGAAGGCGGCGATGATTCCCGAAAATGCCGCTGGGACCACAACCTTAAGCGCAACACGCATTTTTCCCGCACCCAGTGCGTAGGCGCCCTCGCGCAGAGAACGTGGCACCGAACGCATCGCATCATCGGAAACTGATGCGATCAGGGGGACAATAATGAGCCCCACAGCTATCCCTGCCACGCCGGTAGAAAAAAGGCCGCCCCACGGTAACCAAGGGGTGAGGTACTCCAGAAAGGGACGTAACCAGAAGAAGGCAAAGAGGCCTGTCGCCACCGTAGGGATTCCCTCAAGAATCTCGAGGACAGGCTTGATGGTTTTTCGCACTCCGTTGGGTGCATATTCCGAGAGATAGATTGACGAAAGCAAACCCAGCGGCACCGCTACGAGGAGCGCTGTCAGCACGACGATCAGCGTGCCCACGACAATGGGCCACACTCCATAAACCGGTTTAAGAAAACCTGGAGACCATTCTGTGGCGGTGAAAAACTCGACGACCGAGATTTCAGAAAAGAGGCTCGGAAGTGGTTGAAAGAGAGCAAAAACGATGGCGGTGGTGACCGCCACCGAGACCACTGCCGTCAGGAATAAGAAGCCATAAATGACTTTCTCTCCGTAGCGGGGTTTGTCGGAGCGAAGCGACTTAATCAGGCCGCTCCGCTCCGACGTCACAGTTGAAGACACTATCTGCTTACCATCCTTTTCTCCAACTGCCTGCTACTTGGTGATACCTGTTGCCTAGCCCAAACTCGCGACTACAGCCAACTGCTCTGCCTTCTGGTCGCTGGTCAAAGCTACCAAACCTGCTACAGAAGCAATTGAGTCGTTCTCTTCAATAACGAAGTTATAGAAGGCGAGAACCTCAGGTCGCTCGAGAGCTGCAGAGGCAGGGAACATGAACAGCCCGCGGCCGAGGGGTGTGTAGTCACCGGCAAGCAGGTTCTCGACGGTGGGGTCAATACAACCGTTTCCACTGTCAATGGCCAAGCCCTTGACTGTGTCCGAATACTCCTGGTAGAAGGAGTAAGGGATGAAAGCCATGGCGCCGAGAGATCCAGAGACACCCTGAACAGCCTGGTTGTCATCTTCACCAATGTTGTTGTAGTCGGTGCGGATGTTGCCACTCTCACCATTGATTTCGTCGGTGAAGAAGTCGAAGGTTCCCGAATCAGTTCCTGGCCCATACAGCACGACGTCCTCGCTCGCGAGATCACCGATGTCGATTCCGGGAATGTCGCCCCACGTGGTGACGCTGGAGTCAAGCTGCCAGAGCGCGCTCAGCGCTTCGGTTGAGATGCAATCGAGCGGGTTGTCCTGGTTGACGATGACGGAAAGAGCGTCGTTGGCAACCGTGATCTGAGCAAACTCGATGCCGTTATCTGCACACAATGCCGACTCTTCAGCCTTGATACCGCGAGAAGCGTTTGATCCGTCGGTTTCTCCGTTACAGAACTTTTCGAAACCGCCTCCGGTTCCAGAAATTCCCACGGTCACGGCCACGCCTGGGTTAGCATCCATGAACAGCTCAGCCGCTACTTCAGCGAAAGGACCCACGGTGCTGGAACCGTCCAGCATGATGGTGCCCGATAGTTCAGCAGATGTTTCGGTCGTCGTGCTCTCCTCTGCAACAGGAGCGGCTTCTTCCGCTTCCGTGGCACAAGCAGACAGCAACAACAGCCCGGCTGCTGCCAAAGCAACCGACGCAATGATGTTTTTTTTCACTGTGTGTTTCTCCTCTTGGAATGTGTAACGGCAGCAAACCGCTGCCACGTACACAATGGTTTTAACAGGTATACGCGGAGTAGTAGAAAGGTAAACAAAGGGCAAACAATTTCAGGGCCGATTTCATCCGTGATGCCTTTTCCCTATTGGTTCCGACACTCAGAGAGTTTCTAATGGCTCACCATGCGCTAGTTATTACCGTTACACCCGCTCCTGCGATCGACCGCACCTACCGGGTGGGCGAGCTTCACCTCGGCGAAGTCCATCGCGCTGGCCGCGCCACGGCTGAATTTGCCGGCAAAGGGGTGAATGTCACTGAGGCGTTAATTCTGTCCGGAGTCCCCTCCCTCGCCATCGTTCCTCTCTCCCAGCGTGACACAGCGCAGTGGGCGGACCACGCAGCGCTTCGTGGGTCCCCTGCAGAAGGCGATGTTCGAGTGAATATCACGGTGCTGGAACCCGATGGCAGAACGACAAAAATTAACGAGACGCCTGCTTCGCTCAGAACAGAGGAATGGGAAGCGCTGAGCGAGCTTGCGCTGAGCGAGCTCCGGAATAACTGTTCACCCTGGCTGTTGATTGCCGGAACGATTCCCGCCAATGTGTCGGGAACACCCGATGCTTTAGCATCTCTGATGATTGCAGCAGCGGCAACCGGTGCTCAAATTGCTCTCGACACGTCAGGCCCCGCACTCTTACAAACAGCACGCGCAGGTCTACCCGATTTCATCAAGCCGAACGCTGCTGAACTCGCAGAGTGTGTCGAGAGGCCCATCCTGTCCATTGGCGATGTGATCGACGCCGGACACGAAATTGTGCGCTGGGGGGTTTCTAGTGTGATGGTCAGCCTGGGACCCGATGGGATTGTCGGAGTTGATGGATCGGGTGCCATCCATGCTTGGACGGCACCTCTGGAAGTTCGAAATACTATTGGTGCCGGCGATGCGAGTGTCGCGGGTTTCCTCGCTCATCAGATCGCGCACCCCGGTGACTTAGTCGGGGCCATCCCCAAGGCGGTTGCATGGGGGGCACAGAAAGTTCAGCAAGAAGGATCGCAACTGCAGCACCTGAATTCGCTGCCTGACGTGACGGTGACCGACGCCCCTGACCGCTCCTTGATTCTTATGGAGCCCGGTCGCTTCTAAAGCCTCCAGCGCCGCATTATGGTTTTATGTGGCTTTTCATGTTGCTTTCTCTGGTTTTGTGTTACGTTCCACTCAGGTCTTTCATAGGAAGTCAGAGGAAAACGAAGATGTTGGCAGAAGAGCGCCGGTTACTCATCGTCGGCTGGACCCGTGATGAGGGTCGCCTCGACGCCGGGGAGGCCGCCGCAAAACTCAATGTTGCCACCGAAACGGTGCGAAGGGACCTCGACGTTCTTCAGCGCCGGGGGATCCTTCGACGCGTTCACGGCGGCGCCATCGCCATGGAACGTTTTGCCCACGAATACACAATTCCTGAGCGCCAGGGGCTCAACCCAGAAGCAAAAAGACTCATCGCGGAGACGGCCGCGCAATACATCCCCGACGAAGGGTGCATCTTTGTCGACGGTGGGACCACCACAGAGTTTCTTGCTCCCGCCCTGCGCAACCGCCCCAACCTCATCGTGGTGACCAACAGCGTCATGCTGGCGTCCCGAATCGCCGATAGCTCCACCATGACCTACATGCTCCCCGGTCGGATTCGGCCCGCAACCCTCAGCGCCGTGAGCACCCGCACGGTCGAAGACGTCAGTCGCCTTAATGCCGTTGTCGCCTTCGTGGGAATCAACGGTATTTCCTCTGAACTCAAGCTGACCGCTTTCGATACGGATGAAGCTGCGGTTAAGAAAGTGATGATGTCCAACGCAGCGGAAAGGGTTTTGCTTGCTGATAACAGCAAATTCGGCTCTTCCTACCCGGCCACATTCGCAGCACCTGAGGACTTTGACCGACTTGTTACCGACTTGGGGACGCCCACCAGCTACATCGAAAAGTTCACCCACTGCGGTGTCGAGGTGGTCGTCGCGTGATGAGTGCCTCACCAGATTTCGTTTCCTCAACAGGAAGCGAAATCGCACGGGAAACCTGTGAGAGGAGCTCAATCTTTCTGGGCGACTTTCCCCGGGGCTCGCGGGCGATAGGTATACAACCTCTCAATGAAAGGTAGTACTAATGAGTGAATTTATCCCCTCCGGGACGGCTAGCCAAGGCGGCTTCCGTGCTGGACTGCAGAAAGTTGGGGGGAACCTCGCGGGAATGGTGATTCCAAACATTGGAGCATTCATCGCATGGGGTCTCCTGACCGCTCTGTTCATCCCGACGGGCTGGCTGCCGAACGAGAACTTCTCGTCCATGGTCGGACCCATGATTCTCAACCTGTTGCCGATTCTTATCGGTTACACCGGTGGTCGAATCGTTCACGGTCAGCGCGGTGCGGTGATTGGTTCGATTGCGACAGTTGGCGTGATCGTCGGAACCGACATCCCCATGTTCCTCGGCGCCATGATTATTGGTCCGCTGCTGGCATGGATCCTCAAGTGGATTGACAAGGTACTCGATCCGATTACTCCTCCCGGCTTCGAAATGCTTATCGGCAACTTCTCGCTGGGTATCGCCGGAATGCTGGGCGCCATGCTCGGGTATATCGGCATTGGGCCCCTCGTGTCCGGAATTACCAATGTTCTTGGTAACGGTGTCTCGTGGCTCGTCGACAACTCTCTTCTCCCGGTTGCATCAGTGCTGATCGAGCCGGCGAAGATTCTGTTCATGAACAACGCCATCAACCACGGTGTTCTAGCACCTCTCGGCGTAGTGCAAGCAGAAGAAACGGGCAAGTCCATTCTCTTCATGCTCGAGACTAACCCTGGTCCCGGTCTTGGACTCCTGCTGGCCTTCTGGCTCGCTGGACCCAAACTGCTCCGCGGTTCTGTTCCCGGTGCGATCATCATTCAGTTCCTCGGTGGAATCCATGAAATTTACTTCCCCTACGTGCTGATGAAGCCTCAGGTTGTCCTGGGCGTAATCGCTGGTGGCGCCGTGGGTGTTGCAACCTTCATGGTGACCGGAGTCGGCCTGGTGGCAACACCTTCGCCCGGTTCAATCTTCGCCTACATGGCTGTGACACCTCAGGGCGACTTCCTGGGTGTTCTGCTCGGCATTGCGTTGTCGGCAGTCGCGTCGTTCGCGGTGTCGTGGGTCATTCTTAGGCTCTCGAAAGTGGACTCTACGCAAGTAGAGTTTGATGCAGCAAAAGACCGCAGCCAAGAGATGAAGGCCAGCAGCTAGAGATGGCCTCCGTATCGGCTAGCAGTGTAAAGCAGATTGTTGTTGCCTGCGAAGCAGGCATGGGGTCCTCCGTCATGGTGGCCCGACAATTGGCTAAACAGCTCAAGGCACAGGGCATAACTGTTACCCACGCCCCCGTCAACCAGCTCACTGAAACACCACACCAGATCGTTCTTGTCCACCGTGGGCTAGGTGCCCGCGCGAAACAAGCCGTTCCCGAGTCGGTGGTGATCATCTTCGACATGTTCTTGGGTGATCTCAACATTGCGCGTTTGGTAGGCGCCTTGCAGAACGGTGACGTCATCTCCGATGGTTGACCTGTTTCAGCTGGCCGGTATCACGTTAGACGCTACGGCCTCCTCGAGAGAGGAGGCCGTAGCTCTCTGCGGAGCAAAGCTCCTCGAACTTGGGGCTGTAGAGCCCCAGTACGCCGAAGCGATGTGGGAGCGCGAGCTTATCTTTCCCTCGGAGATGGGTGAAGGCTTTGCGATTCCTCACGGCACGGATGAGTCCCGTAAATACGTACTTTTTGACCAGCTCGTCTTTGTTCGATTGATCGCAGAGATTGTGTGGGCAAATGAGCCAGTTTCCGTCTGCGTGGGTATCGCTTCCGCGGGCGATGGTCACGTAGAAATTTTGGGCAATCTCGCCGACGTCTTGATGGATGATGACGCTGCCCACGTGTTGCGCACGTCACGAGATCCCGAGGCCATCCGTAACCTCATTATGAAAGGTGTGTAGTCAGTGAAAGCTGCAATGTTTAGCTCCCCCGGAAACCTTGATGTCATCGAGGTAGAAACACCCGTGGCGGGTCCCGACGAACTCAAGATTCGCGTAGAGTCCTGTGCCACCTGTGGCACGGACGCAAAGATCTTTCGTCACGGGCACCCCCGACTTAACCCCCCGCAAATCATTGGCCACGAGATCGCTGGGGAGATTATCGCTGTCGGGTCAGATACAGAGGGTTTCTCTCTCGGCGACCGGGTGCAGGTGATTGCAGCTGTGCCCTGTCAAGAATGCTGGGCGTGCACGGCGGGCAAGCAAGGTATTTGCGTCCATCAGACCTCCATGGGCTATCAGTACGCCGGCGGTTTCGCCGAAGAAATGGTCGTTCCCGCTGCGGTATTGAAAGCTCACGGCGTCAACAAGATTCCTCACGGTCTGAGTTTTGACGAGGCCTCCGTTGCGGAACCCTTGGCCTGCGCCTTAAACGCCCAACGCCTGATTCACGTCGGTGATGGTGACACCGTTCTTGTCATGGGGGCAGGCCCCATCGGTTGCCTCCACATCCGTCTTGCGCGGGCTCTGGGAGCCAAGAAAGTGATGTTGGCCGACATTAACGGCGGTCGGCTTAATCTTTCCGCGGATGTCGTCAAGCCTGACCGGGCTATAGACATGTCGACCGAAGACTTGGCGCACATTGTGTTGGAGGAAACTGATGGCATCGGCCCCAGCGTGGTCATCACCGCCGCACCCTCCGGTCAAGCTCAGGAGCAAGCCATCAGCATGGTGGCCCCAGGCGGTCGCGTGAGCTTTTTCGGTGGCCTCCCTAAGGACACGCCAACGATTGCCGTGGACTCCAACGTCGTGCATTACAAGGAGCTCATCCTCGCCGGAGCGAATGGCTCCTCGCCCGCCCAAAATGCGGAGGCACTCGAGATGATTGCCTCTGGCAAAGTACCTGTAGCGGACCTCATTACTCACCGTCTCCCGTTGGGGAATGTGCGAGAAGCTATCGATGCGGTGACCTCTGGTGATGCCATCAAAGTCGTCATCAAACCTCAAGGAGTCTAGACATGGCCGAACCGACCTCCCACTCTTTCACCGTCCACGACCCGATTGGTCTGCACGCCAGGCCCGTGGCGCAGATTGTGACGCTTGTCCGTGAACGCGGAGTCGATGTGACCTTGCGCGACAGCACAGGGAAAGAGGCTTCCGCCGCGTCGGCTCTCAGAATGCTGGCGATGAAAGTCAAGAGCGGTGACCTTCTCGAAATCATCGTGGATTCTGACGACCAGGCTTCAGCCCTCGGACTAGCCAAAGACATCGAAGCCCTCGTCAACGAGGGGTAGTACGGGGACTGTGAACACCAACGAAATCACCGGAACCGGGGTCGGGTCCCAGGCAGTCGTCGGGCACGTCTTTTTATTGGAGACCTCAAACGCCGTCTTTGAGCACCAAAAAACGTCTCACGCTCCCGAAGAAGAGGCCAGCGTTCTTGCTACCGCCATCGCGACCACGGCAGCGGGTATTCGCGACGAAGCCAGGGGCGGCGACAAGACGGCAGCCGAGATACTCCATGCCCTCCTCGTTATTTTGGAAGACCCCGAACTGCAAGAAATGGCGAAGCCGCACCTTTCCGCCGGTGATGATGCCCCGACGGCACTGTTCAAAGCTCTCGATGTGGTCAGTGAACTAATGGGAGACGACGAGGAATTCCAGTCCAGGATAAACGACCTCCGTGGCATCGCCGCGCGGATTTCCGCCTGGGTCAGAGGAATTGCTGCCGGACCCGCCATCCCCCAGGAGGGAAGGTGGATCATCGTGGCACATGACCTGACTCCCCTGGAAACCTCACAATTCGGCGACTCCGTCGTGGGTGTCGTGACTGAGCTTGGGGGTCCCACCTCCCACACCGCAATCATCTGCCGCGCTCTCTCGCTCCCGGCCGTGGTGAGCGCCACAGGCGCTATGGGCCTGGTGCAGGGAGAATCAGTTTTGGTGGACGCCGAAGGCGATCGCGTGGTGCGAGGAGGTGGGATGAGCGATGCCACCCAGGCTCTGGCCTTTATCCCGCAGGCGGATGGCCCCCTCATTACCGTTCGGGCCAACATTGGCGGGCTCGCTGATGCGACGAGTGCCGCTTCCACAACTGCCCGGGGGGTGGGCCTTTTTCGCACGGAAGTCCTTTACCTTTCGGCTTTGAAGGAACCTAGCGTTGACGACCAAGCCGCCCGTTACACAGAAGTTCTCCAGGTGGCGCCAGCGGGAAAGATCATTATCCGCACCGTGGATGCCGGTAGCGACAAGCCGGTTCCTTTTCTAGGTCTAGTGCCCGAAGAAAACCCGGCGCTGGGTATTCGAGGGTTTCGGCTCCAAGCAGACCACGAACCTTTCCTTGTGTCACAACTCGAGGCAATAGCGCACGCGATTAAAAATACCGGGCGGGATGTAGGAGTCATGGCACCCATGGTCGCAACGGTGGAAGAGGTGGAAAAGTTTGTGGCACTGTGTTCACAAGCTGGTATCTCCCAGGTGGGCATCATGATTGAAACTCCCGCCATCATTTCTGTCTTGCCTGAGCTTGAAGGCCTCATAAGTTTTGTCAGTATTGGGACAAACGACCTCTCCCAATACCTTTTTGCCGCCGATCGCATGCACCCGAGGCTGGGTCAACTCAACAACCCTTGGCAACCGGGACTCCTGCGCAATGTCAAAGCCGTCGCCGATCACGCTCAAGCTCTGGGTATCCCCGCTGGCGTGTGTGGTGAAAGTGCCGCAAACCCGCTGGTGGCCATTGTTTTCGCCGGAATGGGAATTGATTCGCTCAGTGTTGCTCCCAGCGCTGTCGAAGAGGTTAGCCGTGCCCTTTCCGCCGTCACCCGAGAGCAGGCACAAAAAGCTTCATTCCTTGCGCTCACTGCACGCGTTCCCAGCGAAGCAGAAAGCGCTGTTCGTGGTCTTTTCGCACCAGTGGTGTAGGGCAGTGATACTCTCCCCCACAGAGGGAGGTGGACGATGAAAGCTATCGTGGTGGACAGGCCAGGCGGTCCAGAAGTCTTGACGTATCAAGAATCACCGGACCCGATAGCAGGTCCCAATCAGCTCCTGGTAAGGGTTGCCGCCGCAGGGGTGAACTTTATTGATATTTATCAGCGCGAGGGCCTCTACACAATGCCTCTGCCCTACACCCCCGGCCTAGAGGGCTCTGGAGTAGTCGTTGATGTGGGGGCAAGTGTCACAACTTTTGCCCCCGGAGATAACGTGGCGTGGGCCGGCATGCTCGGCAGCTACGCCGACATGATTGCCCTCGATGCTGACGCGGCAGTCGCTATCCCTGAAGGGGTCAGCCTTGAGCAGGCCGCTCAAGCGATGCTGCAAGGGATGACCGCGCACTATCTCGTCACCAGCGTCTGGGATATTCAACCCGGGCAGACTGCTCTTGTCCATGCCGCGGCGGGTGGGGTGGGCCTGCTGTTATGCCAAATGATCACCGCCCGCGGTGGAAAAGTCATCGGCACCGTGTCGACCGACGCGAAAGCGACAGCGGCCCGCGCAGCCGGCGCCGGCGACATTATTCGCTATGACACTGAAGATGTCCCCGGGCGAGTGCGAGAGATCGTGAAGGAGGGTGTCGATGTCGTCTATGACGGGGTGGGAAGGGACACCTTTATGGGAAGCCTCAAAAGCCTGAGGCCCCGAGGAATGGTGGCGTTATTCGGTCAATCCAGTGGCCCCGTCGAGGCCTTCGACCCCCAAGTACTCAATCAGGCTGGGTCTCTCATCATGACCAGGCCAAGCCTCGCTCACTTCACGGCAACCCCCGAGGAACTGCGGTGGAGAGCGAGTGAAGTTTTGGGGTCCCTAGCCTCGGGGCAAATTCACTTTGCCCTGGCGCATCGTTATCCCCTGAACGAGGCACGCGCCGCCCACGCAGCGCTCAAAGCACGAACTACCTCCGGCAAGCTGCTGGTAGTCCCGTAAAGGATTAGCTTGGGGTGAACCTCAGGCTCACACAGGACAATCCACCGTCAATTTTGTGGCTCTCCGTGTTCGGCAGCTCCATAACCACAAAGCCTGCGTCCCTGACTCGTTCGGCAGTGATGGGGAAACCCTGTGGCATAAACACCACGTCGTTGACGCGAATACTATTTGCCGCGGGTTCCTCCCCCTCGGCCACGTCAATAACGCTGTAGTTATCGAAGCACCCACTGGCAGAAAGTCTCGTCGTGGCGAGAATGGTGGTTTCATCCAGGAGAGAACATTCTGATTTGAAATGCAGTACCCCTACAGGCGTTTCCACTTCACGGAGCGTATAACCCCAGGCGACGACCACAGCGGCAAGTTCTGCTGCACCCTCAGAGGTGGTCCTATCGGATACACCCACAAGGATGTCCTTCCCCACCGTGAGAATGTCACCGCCTTCAATGGTCCCTGGCCCCTGCAGGTGTTCCACCCGGGTATAGAGGCCGCGAAGGTGAGGAGCGATGGCGTCGGCCTCGCCGAAACGAGTGGGAGCACCCGGTCTCAGCACCACCGCGCCCTCGGGAAGACACAGCGCGGTGTCTTCGACAAAAAGAGAATCGGGGAAAGCTTCCAGAGTGCCCAAGACGGTAACATCGAGCCCCGCATGCCTGAGCGCAGTCACATACATTGCGTGGTGATCCAGAAGTATCCCTATGTCGGGATTCCCATAATCGACACCGCGCAAACCCCACGCAGCACTCTCTGCGGGAGTCCGTGTGATCGCGTGAGAGAAGCGGTATGACGCCTGGTTCATGCTCCGAACTTACTCGCCGTCAGCTGCTTGCGCGGCCACCAGAACGCATCACCAGCGATAAAGGCGAGGGCAGGCACCACCACAGTGCGAACCAACAGGGTATCTATCAAAACACCAATACCGACGATGACGCCGACCTGGAAGAGCGCGATAAGGGGCAAAACCCCCAAGACGGCAAACACGGCCGCCAGCAGGATTCCCGCGCTAGTGATGACTCCACCCGTAGCTCCTAAGGCTCGAATCATGCCTTGCCTGGTGGGTTGATCCACCTTCCCTGCAAGGTTTGCTGATTCTTCTCTGGCCCTCGAGACCAGGAAGATGCTGTAGTCCACACCCAGTGCCACCAGGAATAAGAAGGAGTACAAGAAGACGCTGAAGTCCAAGCCTGACATGCCAAACACATTCTCAAACAGCAACCATGCGGCTCCGATAGCTGAGAAGAAGGAGAGCACGACGCTGGAGAGCAAAAGGACCGGTGCCAGCACAGCGCGGAGCAACACCACCAGCACGATGAAGACCAGAATCAAAATCAGCGGAATCACCAATAGCTGGTCCCGCTCATACGTTTGCTTCACCGCCAAACGGGTGGCATCATCACCACCCACCAAGGCATTAGCCCCGGGGACTCCCTGTACAGCTTCTCGCAGATCGACAATCGCGACGTAGGCTTCTTCGCTGCCACCTTCCGCATCGAGAACGACATCGATTCGCGACACCGTGTCGTTGAAGTTCACTACCTCCGCCGAGGCGACAATGTTGAGCGTCAAAGCGGCCTGCACAACATCTTCGGCAAAGTCATTGTTGGCAACTATTTGTGTAGGCGAGCTTTCCCCTGCCGGGAATGCTTCACCCAAAACTTCGATTCCCACCACGGCTTCAGGTTTTACCCGGAACTGCTCCGTTTCGGGAATGCCAATAGTCACGCCTGTGGAACCGAGCGTTAGCCCACCCAGAATGGCGACACCGATGATGGCCACGGTGACAGGACGCTTGCTCACCCGTGTTCCCAGCTTTGCCCACCAACCAGATTGCGACTTGTTGACTCCGCCAAAGCGAGGCACAAACGGCCAGAAAAGCCCGCGGCCAAAGACCACAATTGCCGCGGGGAGAACACCCAGTGCAGAGATCATGGCGACCACAATCCCCGTAGCACACACAACCCCCAGGGCGCGCGTTACTCCCAGCTCCGCTAAAGAAAGCGTCAACAGGGCGAGGACCACCGTTCCCCCTGAGGCGATAATGGCCGGGCCAGCGCCCTTGACCGCTTTTGCCATTGCTTCGTGCCGGTCTTCGTTGGAAAGAAGCTCCTCCCGATAACGCGAAATCAGCAACAGGGCATAGTTCGTTCCTGCACCAAAGACCAAAACTGACAGAATTCCCGTGACGGAACCGTCAGCGGACAGGTTAAAGAACACCGCAACATTGCGTCCAATCTGACCGGCCATGCCATCCGCGACACCCACCACGAGGAGAGGAACAATCCACAACGTGGGGCTTCGGTAGGTAATGAGCAAAAGAATAATCACGATGATGACGGTAGAGCCCAACAGCACAAAGTCTGCACCCTCGAAAACGCCAGCGAGGTCAACCTGGAACCCTTCGGGTCCCGTCACATAGCTGGTAATTCCGAAAGGGGCGTTACTCGTAGCTACCGCTCGGATTTCAGCAATCCGCTCGCCTCGGGGCTCGATTTCGTCGATTTCGTCCATCGGAATAGTAATCACCGCAGTGGTGTTGTCCTCAGAGATGGTGGCCGGAGGAACAAAGGCCTCGCCCATAATCTCGACGTTGGTGTATTCCAGGAAACTCTCGTTCGCCCCGCCAGAAAGCATCTGGATGGTGGGATCAAACTCTCCTTGTAGCCAGAGGAGATCTGCGTCCGTGAACTCCCCCGAGTCTTTGGCAAAAACGAGGACCGCAGCAGTCCCTTCCGAGTTGGGCATAGCCGCTAAGGCATCCTCCACCAGCACTACTTCGGCATCATCGGGCAGCCCGTTAGTGGGAGCAGCGTCCGTGGTGTCCGCCGCAAAGGCGGTGAACGACAAGACGGCAAAAATAAGCCCGATGAGGAGCGTTACCCAGGAGGTTTTAGGACCGGTGATGAAACGAATAAGAGAATTCACCCACTAAAGCTAGCCTACGAATCTTGGTCTTCAGTCGTAGCGTTCAGGTTCGCCTGGCAAGTTAGGGCGTGGAAGGGAGTGAGTACATGAGAAAGACTTTTTGCGGACTAGCTATCCCCGTCATTGCTGGGATTTTTTCCCTTTCGGGGTGCGCCCCTTCGGCGGTTGTCACCCCGGTAGATTCTTCATCGGAGCGAGCTCCCAATGTTTCACCTCTCCCCGACGTGGGCGGGGCCAGGGACTGCGACGTTCCTACCGAGCGGGGCATATCTTCTGCTATCGGAACCCAAATTGACGCGCTGAGGGCAGGCGATTTCTCCACCGCCTACGCGGTAGCTTCGCCAGAATTTCAGAACCGGTTTAATCAGAGTGCTTTCGAAGCAGTGATTCGAGAGGGCTACAGTTTTCTCCTGGAAACCTCCAGCTACACGCTTTCTGAGTGCGTCCACATCCCCTCGGCGTCTCAAGCACAAACACGTGTCACGTTACGCACCACGAATGGTGAAGTGTGGACGCTGCGATACCGGGTCGAAGGGGCTGACCAAACGTGGCGCATTGAAGGCGCCGAACTGAGTGAATCGGTCTCAAGTAGTACCTAGTCGTTAGCCTGGAGTCATGAACCTCCACGACGTTGATACCCCTTTCACCGTGATTGACCACGATCGTCTCATCACGAACCTGGAACGACACCACACCAGGACACGGCAACAAGGCATCGCGTCGAGACCCCATGCCAAGACACACAAAATTCCCGAACTTGCCAAGCTGCAGATAGACCATGGTGCCCGCGGCGTCACCCTCGCCACTCTTGGGGAAGCAGAAGTTTTCGTCGATGCCGGAATCGAAGACATCTTCCTTGCCTACCCCTTGTGGCTGACCCCCAACAAAGCGCGACGACTCGTCGCACTTTCTGACAGGGCGACGATCGCCTTGGGCGTTGATTCGGTTGCCGGCGCTAATCAGGCAGCTCTCGGTCTTAGTGGCACCTCGATTGAGTTCATGATAGAAGTGGACAGTGGACATCACAGAAGCGGGATTGACCCCCACAATGTGGTTCCAGTAGCCGAGGCGCTCGCCAAGCACGGCCTGACGTTGAGGGGTGTCTTTACGTATCCCGGGCACAGTTACGACCCCCAGAAGAAGGACACCGCTTCCGTGGATGAAGTGAAGGCTCTCGGCGTTGCCACCACCGCTCTGGAGTCAGCTGGATACTCGGTTGCCGAGCGAAGCGGAGGGTCAACCCCTTCGCTTCACACCACACAGAGCTTTCTGACCGAGACAAGGGCTGGAGTGTATGCACTCGGGGATGCGCAACAGCTCGAACTAGGAACGATGAAAATGGATGATCTGGCTTTGTCCGTGGTCACAACGGTGGTGAACGCCCGGGGTCACACCGTGGTTGTGGATGCGGGAAGCAAAATCATGGGGGCTGATAAAGCCCCTTGGGCGAGCGGACATGGCAGGGTTTTGGGCCATCCAGACGCGCGCCTCACCGCGATGTCAGAGCACCACGCAACGATTGTTTTCCCCGAAAATTCTCCCCCCGTCGTGTGCGGGGATCTCCTACGGGTGGTTCCCAACCATGTGTGTAACGCAGTCAACCTCGTGGATTCTCTCGCCGTGGCGGACGGTTCCATCATCACAAAATGGTGGAAGGTCGCTGCGCGAGGGAAAAACTCCTAGTACAGAACGAGTGCCGTGGGCTCACGCTCGCGACACCGCGGCCCAATCAAGAGGTCGGGCAAGGTCGTCGCTGCCTCTCTCGGCGGCTGAGAATGACCCCGGGGCGACGGTTCAGAGCTGCTTCACACCTCGCGCGCTTCCGCCGTCGCGTGAATCTCCTCTAGCCGGTGAGGCTATGGACGGGAGCGTTTGCGCCCCCATGTCACCCGCCGCTGACGAAGGGGCCCGCAGACTGCGAGGTGAAAGCACAAAGTCCCCCACCCGGAAGGTGCCGGGTGGGGGACTCGTGAGCAGCTGAATTACTAGTACGTGACGACCAGCGAGCCCGAGACCGCGATCAGCGTCGCGACTGAAGCACTCAAGAACCCAGCAATGTACGGGTTGCCTGTCGCGCGGTAAAGCTTGCGCGAGATGACTGCCGCCACCGCGAGGATCACGATGACCGGGAACAGCCAGATGCTGAAGATGCCACCGAACCCAGGGATAAGGTTTCCCGTCACGAAGAACGTCGAGTACTGAGCCACGACGAGCACAATGGGGCCCAGCGAGCTGGCCAAGGCGAAGATCGCCGTGTTTACTCCTTCGCGTCCTGCGATCTTCACCCGGTTGAAGGCGTTGATTGCGAGAGAGTTCCCAACGTAATAAATGAGGAACAACGGCAATATGAAGAGCGCCATTCCAATTTTATCGGGCGAGAACCACTTGACAGCAAGGACCCACAAACGGAAGTCAGTCTTAAACAAGAAGTCGAGTAAGAAGACTACGGAATAGACAAGGACGACCGTGGTGAACGCCAACAGTATCCCGTGGAAGAACTTCCCCCAGCCGGGCAAAATGCCGGATTCCTTGAGTCTTCTGCCGCTCCTTCGCCCCACGATGAGGTAGTACATCGTCATAATGACAATCGCCGCTAGCCCGTTAATCGCGGCCCACACTCCGATGAAGAACACGGAACCCTGGGGCACGATCGAAGGCACACCGTTGAAGGTAATTGCGAGAACTTCGGGTGACTGGCTGACGAGCACATAGCTCCAAGCCGAGATCGTAACCATCACCAGCAAACCCACCCAAAGCCATATCTTCGGAATGACGCCGGTGAGCGGCAATGCTTCCGGTTGCGGTGCGGCCAACCGCCGGAACGCAAACGTAGTCAGCAGAGCCCGGGGGATAGCGACAAGCAATATTCCGAACGCAATAAGGCCCAAAGCCGTAAAGAGCTCCTTGAACTGCCAGACCTGATCGGAGGCGGGCATGGGTGTCGGGGCGCCAATCGACTCATCAAAGAAGTCGACCAGGTGACCTACAGCCGTGCTTGATGTGGTGCTCCACGGGTGTGTCTGCGGCAAGGAGTAAATTGCGCGCATCGCGGCAGTACCGTCGACGTCTTGGGTGTAGACGGTCCCGGCGTCACGCACGTCGCTCGCAGCCGAAGTCGGGTCTGTCCCGAAGTTCAGGAAAGACTGGGCGTTAGGAGTGCCGAGATAGTCGCGTGGTGCCGTAAGAGGGACCCCTTCTGGGCTGTAGCTCCGGAAGAAGAATTCGTCATACTGCGCCTGGATAAGCCCCACGTCGCGGGTGCCATAAATGTTTGCGTAAGCACCTTCGGCGTCCGTGTAGACCGGGTCAACATCCACGAGGAGAATCGAGGAGATCAGAGGATCTCCCGATGCGTCATCAAGCGGCACCGAGAAATTGGCTGCACGAGCACCATTGGAATGCCCGCTAACGCCGATGGCGGTGCGGTCGACATAGGGCAGGTCGGCTAGACGCAGAACGGCGTCGTACATTCCCGTACCACCGACCGAAACTTCATCCGCCGGGAGCGGGTCAGAGTTACCGTGGCCGTACATGTCGATGGACATCACGACGTAGCCTCGTCGCGCGAGTTCGACGTAGTTGGGGGTCTGCATCTCGCGGTTATTCCACCAACCGTGAGCAACGACAATCGCCGGTGCCGGGGTAGCGGTGGTGGCGTTGGAGGGGGTGAAGAGCAGAGCGTTGAGGCTTCGCCCTGAAGCTGTCTCCCACTTGATGTCATCAACCTTGACGGTCCCGCCAGCGGTTTGCACGAGCGATGCGCCGACTGCAGAAACCAGTGCGAACACCAGCGCAAGAACGAGCCAAAAACTATTGCGTTTGTAAAGTGCCGTTTTCATATCGATTCCAAACTCCCTTGTTGTGAACCGCCGCAGTGATTCCAAAGTATGCCGTATCGCAAAATGACGAGCTGACAATCATGGGATCTGACGATAAAAATGATGCTACCTCAACCCGCCAGCGAGGGGCCCCCACGCAAAATAGTTGCACGAACGTGCAGGAAAATGGCCCCTGTGGCCACGCACTAGGGCTCGTCGCCAACCCTCTTCCTCGCCTCAGCCGCGGCGTTAGCGCGTAAAGCGTCCCGGCCGTTGGTGGTTTGGCATGCGTTCCTCCGCGAGAGGAAGAAGGGTCGGCGCACGTTCTTGCACTGAGGAATCATCGGCGGGGACTGAGTCCCTCCTAAGTGCGAAAGGGAGCCGTTGGCTCAAGCTCGTAAGACCGTGGAAAAGAAGGGGGCAGGGACGCAGTAATGGCCTCAGCTTCCTGGTCTGTCAACTCCAGACCGGCTGCGCTGACACAGTCTTCAATGCTGCTGGTCCTCGTTGCCCCAGGAATGGGGATGATCGCTGGCGAGTACGCCATCAACCACGCCAGCGTCACCACCGGCACAGAGCAACCTTTTTCCTCAGCCATCGCGCTAAGAAAAGAGTGAGACTCGGTGGCCAGCTGGTCAATTTTCTTCGATCCTCCCAGAGGAGACCATGGCAAAAAGGCCACACCAAACTCTTCACACACGTCAAGAACATCTAAGTC
>JBLIEN010000005.1:0-31266 GCA_047633115.1 Pontimonas sp. | reverse complement strand
ACAAGCTCATTCTTGACGACGTCACCATGTCGTTCTTTCCCGGAGCAAAAATTGGGATGGTGGGCCCCAATGGTTCCGGTAAGTCGACGATTTTGAAGATTATGGCCGGTCTGGATACGCCGAGCAACGGCGAGGCTGCTCTGACTGCCGGGTTCAGCGTCGGAATTTTGATGCAGGAGCCGGTACTAGATGAGACCAAGACGGTGCTCGAGAACGTCCGCGACGGCGTCCGAGAAATACACGGCAAAATCGAACGCTTCCACGAAATTTCTGCAGCCATGTCGAGTCCTGACGCAGATTTCGACACCCTGCTCTCGGAAATGGGAACCCTCCAAGAAGCCATCGATGCGGCTGATGCCTGGGACCTGGATTCCCAGCTCGAGCAAGCCATGGATGCTCTGCGGTGCCCACCCTCCGATGAAGCCATCACCCACCTTTCTGGTGGAGAGAAGCGTCGCGTCGCATTGTGTAAATTGCTGCTAGAAAAGCCTGATTTACTGCTGCTTGATGAGCCCACCAACCACCTCGATGCCGAGAGTGTGATGTGGCTTGAGCAGCACCTGGCAAAATATTTGGGCGCCGTCATCGCGATTACACACGATCGTTACTTCCTTGATCACGTCGCTCAGTGGATTGCGGAGGTGGACCGTGGTCGCCTCTATCCCTATGAGGGCAACTACTCCACCTACCTAGAAAAGAAGGGTGAGCGTCTTCAGGTTCAGGGCAAGAAGGATCAGAAGCTGGCCCGAAGACTCGCTGATGAACTCGAATGGGTTCGCTCCAACTCCACGGGCCGCCAGGCTAAGTCCAAAGCCCGTCTCGCTCGGTATGAAGAAATGGCGGAGGAAGCCGATAGAACGAAAAAGCTCGATTTCGAGGAAATTCAGATTCCCCCCGGCCCCAGACTGGGTCAAGTTGTTTTGGAGGGAAAGAAGGTTCGCAAAGGGTTTGGTGAAAGAGTCCTTATCGACGACCTGAGCTTCTCGCTCCCGCGCAACGGGATTGTCGGCGTGATTGGTCCCAACGGCGTGGGTAAGTCCACGTTGTTCAAGTCCATTGTTGGGTTAGAGACCTTGGACGAGGGAGAACTCGTTGTCGGCGAGTCCGTGAAGCTTTCTTACGTGGACCAGGAGCGCGCAGGGATTGATCCCGGCAAGACACTGTGGGAAGTGGTGTCCGATGGTCTTGATGTCATTCAGGTTGGGAAAGTAGAAATTCCTTCTCGAGCGTACGTGTCTTCGTTCGGGTTCAAAGGCCCGGATCAGCAAAAGAAAGCGGGAATCCTTTCGGGTGGTGAACGTAACCGTCTCAATCTTGCGCTCACCCTGAAGCAGGGGGGAAACCTCTTGCTCCTCGATGAGCCCACCAACGACTTGGATGTCGAGACGCTCTCCAGCTTGGAAAATGCTCTGTTGGAGTTCCCCGGGTGTGCCGTGGTGATTACCCACGATCGGTGGTTCCTGGACCGCATTGCCACCCACATTCTGTCCTATGAGGGAACGGAAAAAGACCCGGGGAATTGGTACTGGTTCGAGGGAAACTTTCATTCCTATGAGGAAAACAAAGTTCAGCGCTTAGGCGCCGATGCTGCGGCCCCTCACCGTTCCACCTATCGCAAGCTCACGAGGGACTAGGAACGCGAACCATTCCTTCTTGAGCAACTGACGCAATGAGCTCACCGGATTGGCTAAAGATTCTCCCCCAAGAAAGACCCCGTCCGCCTTTTGCGGACGGGGATTCTTGCACGTAAAGAAACCATTCATCTGCGCGAGCTGCCCGATGCCACCACATCGCGTGATCCAAGCTCGCAACCTTGAGACCTGGAGTTGACCACGTGATGCCGTGCGCGCGCATCACAGGTTCCAGGATGCTGAAGTCGCTGGCGTAGGCAAAAGCAGCCCGGTGAAGGTGGGCATCATCGGGGAGGGCGCCAAGACACTTCATCCACACCGACTGGGTGGGCGATGGCTCTGCTTCGCTGGAAACATAGACCGAGGAGGGGTGGTGCCGAAGGTCAAAAGCCCGCGTTTTTGCCCACACATCCGCAATGGGATGTCCGAGGGATTTCAACACTTCTTGCGCACTGGGCAAAGACTCGGGGTCAGGGACACCCTCGGGCATTGTCGCCTGGTGGTCTAGACCGGGGTCCTCATCTTGGAACGAGGCGATCATGGAAAAAATGGGCTGGCCTTTTTGGTATGCCTGTGCGCGGCGGGTAGAAAAAGAGCGACCATCATGGATGCGATCCACCGCGAAAGTGATGTCTTCCGTGATGTCCCCTGGGCGCAGGAAATAGCCGTGGAGGGAATGAATAGCTCGATCGTCTTCGACCGTGTGCATCGCAGCACGAGCAGCCTGAGCCATGACTTGACCACCGAAGACGCGCCCGTGGGGTTGCCACTGACTGGGGGCAGTGAAAATGTCTTCTCGTGTCCCCGCCGATGATGCGGTCAGCGTGAGCGCGTGCAGCATGCTCTCTACGGGGTCATCTGGCACCTCTGAGTCCACAAAATTGTTCATCGGTTGTAGTTTAGGCACCACAATGGCAAACACCTTTACTCTCGCTTCCCACAACGTGCTGGGGGACCTTCAGACTTTCGTCCAGCGAGCGATTCGCGTCAACAATGGCTCCGCTCGCGTCATCGTGAGCGAGGGCTTGCTTCAGGTCTATGTGGGCATCTTGTTACCCCGGGGACTGTTGGACAGGACCCCCACGGTTCTCGGACTTCGCGTAAGTCCCCTGGCTCACGGAGAAGACCGCGATGCCATTGTTACGCTCGAGTCGCTCCAACACCGCATTGGAGTTGCCTGGGAGGCGCCAAACCCTGAGGTGACGGTGCCCGCCGAGGTCGCATCTTTGGCGTGGTCTTCCATCACCCCGCCTCGCCATGACTGGCGTCTCCGAAAAGAAATTGCGTCCACAACTCTTGCTGACGCTGCCCGCTCAGGAATCGCTCGCGTCGCCGAGGCTGTTCCCGAATCTGCTGGCGAGGCCATTGTTCAAAAAGTACGGGCTGAAGTGTGGGGGGAGATGGTGCCCCACCGGAAAATAATCCCCGCAGGTGCTGGTTTCGCGGCCGATGCTTTAGGTTTTCTTAGCGATAAAAACCTGCAGGTGCACAGCAGGGGCACCTGGGTTCGCTTGAGTTCCAGCGGTGGCTACGTGTTGGTCAAATTCCCCACGGGCTACGATTTCGGGCCCGACGACGAGGACGACTAGGGCTCAAACGTATTCACCATTGATAGCGCCGCGCGCTCGAGGTAATCCCAAAGCTCATCATGGTCCATCGGGGAAAGCTGAAGAGACTCAAGAGCCACCTTCATATGGGCTAACCAGTGTTCTTTCGCTTCCGGGTTGATTTTGAAGGCGGCATGGCGCATCCGAAGTCGTGGGTGTCCGCGTTGGTCGCTGTAGGTCGTAGGCCCCCCAAAATACTGTTGGAGAAAAGCGGAGAGGCGCCATGTGGCACCCTCTAAGTCTTCCTGGGGATACATCGGGAGCAAAATGTCATCGCTGCGGATACCGGCATAAAATTGTTTCGCCAGCTGGTGGAACGTGTCCTCGCCACCGATGCGGTCAAAGAGCGCCTGACCCGGCGGGGTCCCCTGGTCAGTCATTGTCTCGACGCGGGTCTGACGTGTCTTTTGCGGCCGCTTCGTCACTCATCCGCGCTTGGGATGCCCGTGAGTTATCTCGGTTGTCCATGACCATGCGGTTAAGGGGAGGCAAGTCGACGTGGTTTTGGTCGAGGGACTCTTTGAGAACTCGGTATAGCGCGCGTTCGGCAGCCCATTGCTGACCGGCACGCACCTTCAGCACCAAACGAAGAGTGATGGCTTCCGCGGAAAGAGACTGCACCCCCCACACTTCTGGGTCTTCCAGAATCTTTCTGCGCCACTCGGGGCTGGCGGAGAAAGACTTCGCCGATTCGAGCAACACGGCCTGGATTTCTTCAATGTTGGATTCGTAGGGCACAGGCAGATCCAAAATGACGCGCGCCCAATCTTGGGTGTGATTGCCCACGCGCAAAATTTCGCCATTTCTCACGAACCACAGAGTGCCGCTGATATCGCGAATTTCGGTAATGCGAATACCCACTCGTTCGACAACACCCTCAGCAAGACCCAGATCCACGACGTCTCCCACACCCAGCTGATCCTCAAAGACCATAAAGAGCCCGTTGAGCACGTCCTTGACAATAGATTGTGCCCCAAAACCTAGGGCAGCGCCGATGATGCCGGCACTCGCCACCAGGGCGGTAACAGAAAACCCGAGCTCGGAGAGCGCCAGGATTACCACGATGGAGGCGATGACCCACGTGGCGGTGCTGTTGAGCACTGAGCCCATGGTCCGAGCACGCTGAACCGAGCGCAACGCTGCTACCGGGCTCGAGCTGAGCTCTGTCGTGTCATCAACCTTGTGGGCTTTTTTTACCCCCCGCACAATCTGCGCCACGATGCGTTTGATGAGAACGCGAATTCCGATCTTCGCTACTCCACCTGCAACCAGGAGACCAAGGATGCGAAAAACAGTGGTGTAGCTGGCGAAGGCGTCGAGAAGTGAGTCCCACAGTGAGTCCATCACTCCATGCTAAGCCCGCTCCCCGGGAGGCTGGCTACCGGTCCTGAGCTTGGACTTTGAGCGCCCGCTCCACACCCGCGAGGTTTTCTTCCACGATGCGTTTGAGCGCGGGAATATCGGGTGCGGAAGCGAGCCATGCCTTCGTGGCTGTGACCAGCGGCTCTCCGATCAACGAGCGGGGGTAGAGGCCTTCGGCAATATATTCAGCAATCTTGTAGGTGCGTTCTTTCCACAACGGCTCGAGCATCGCGAAGTACGCGTCGACGAACGGCGTCAACACGGAGGGGTCATTGGTGCTGGCAAAATGCATGCTCAGCGCCGACACAATGGCGTTGGGCATGGTGTTGGTGGTGACCAACTGGTCGAACACCGCCTGCTTGTCTTCTCCGCGGGGGAGAAGCGCTCTGGCTTTTGCTGCCGCTTGAGCGCCATTGGAAGTGTTGTCTAAGGTCAGCGCGTGATTAACATCATCCTGCGTGGCAGCGCCTGCAAGAGCTAAACCTGCGAGGAGTTCCCACTGAAGATCTTGGTCGATGCTGAGACCTTCCAGGGTGATAGCACCCTCTCGCAGACCTTGGAGGGTGCTGATGTGTTCGGGGGTGGAGGCGAGGGAGGAGAAAGCTTTCAGCAACTGGAACTGTGTGTCACTGGCGGGAGAGGCAGCGGTGAGCAGGCCCCACAAAGTATCCGCGACGTTGACGAGGCTTGCGGTTCTCCTCTGGGGGCTGAGGTAGTTGCGCACCACAAGGCTCAGCTGGCCCAACGCAGTGCGAACGGTGGTGCTTTCTGATTCGCTCGCAATGTTGCCCAGCACCAGGTCAATAAACGTCTGGGGGGGTATTTCTGCATCGCGGGTGGAATCCCACACGCTTCCCCAGACTAATGATCTCGCGAGGGGGTCTTGGATGTGTGAGAGGTGCGCGATAGCGAAGGCCAGGGACTCGGAGTCGAGGCGAATCTTCGCATACGCCAAATCATCGTCGTTGATGAGGACAAAATCTCCTCGGTGCAGACCGACGAGCCCGGGGGCATCACTGCGGGCGCCGTCAATATCGAGCTCTACTCTGTGGCTCCGCAGGACCGCACCAGAATTGTCCGAGGCATAGATTCCCACAGCTAAGCGGTGGGGACGCAATGTGGGCCACTCTTCGGGCGCCGTCTGCACGACGGCCGCCTGCGTGATGACGCCCGCCTGGTCGACGCTGAGATCAAGAGACAGGGTGTTGACTCCCGCAGTTTCGAGCCACAGTTTGCTCCAGGGCGCGAGATCGCGCCCGCTCGCCGTCTCGAGCTCGCCGAGGAAATCTGTCAGAACCGTGTTGCCCCACTGGTGGTGAGAGAAATACTGGTAAACACCGGCAAAGAAGGCGTCTTCGCCGACCCATGCCACCAGTTGCTTCAAAACAGACGCACCCTTGGCGTAGGTAATTCCATCAAAGTTGACCTGGACATCTTCGATGTCGCCAATCTTCGCCACAATGGGGTGGGTCGATGGCAGTTGGTCTTGGCGGTAGGCCCACGACTTCTCCATGGCTTGGAATGTCGTCCACGCCCCGGTCCATTCGGTGGCTTCCGCCGTCGCCAAGGTGGACGCCCACTCGGCGAAGGACTCGTTTAGCCACAGATCGTTCCACCAGCGCATCGTGACAAGGTCACCGAACCACATGTGAGCAAGCTCGTGCAAGATGGTGACGACCCGGCGCTCGCGAAGAGCATCGGACACTTGGGATCGAAAAATATACGTTTCAGCAAACGTTACTGCGCCGGCATTCTCCATAGCACCAGCGTTAAATTCAGGCGCAAATATTTGATCGTATTTGTCGAACGGGTAGGGGTGACCGAATTTTTCTTCGTAGTAGACGAAACCTTTTTTTGTCGTGTCAAAAATGTAGTCCGCATCAAGAAACGGAAACAGAGATGCTCGAGCAAAGATGCCCAGGGGAATTGTTTTGCCACTGGAAGAGACCAACTCGTCGCGGATCACTTCGTAGGGACCCGCGATGACAGCTGTGATGTAGGAGGAGATACGGGGCGTCGGTTTAAAGTCCCATGTCGTCGCGTCCTCCCCTGCGAGCGTGCTCGCTGATGCCTGGTTGGATATGACCTGCCAATTGTGGGGGGCGTGAACAACAAAGTGGAAGGTCGCCTTCAAATCGGGTTGCTCGAAGACAGCGAAAACTCGCCGTGAATCGGGCACCTCAAATTGTGAATAGAGGTATACCTCGTCATCGACGGGGTCAACGAAGCGATGCAATCCTTCACCGGTGTTCATGTAGCTAAAGTCCGCGACAACTTCCACGAGGTTGTTCGCTTGGAGACCGTGCAAGGCGATGCGGGAATCGGCACAGACCTCATCGACATCGAGGTCAACACCGTTGAGCTTCACACTGTGCACCTGAGCGGTTATGGCATCAAGGAAGGTATCGCCGGCGGGAGCTGCAACGAAATGGATGGTCGTGATGGTGCGGAACGTGGGGGATACGGCCGCATCACGAATGTCAATATCGATGTCGTAGGACTTAACCGTGATGTGGCTTGAGCGAGTTAGCGCTTCACGGCGAGTGAGGTTTTCTCCGGGCATAACAGGACTCCTTGTGGTCGAGAGCGCGACCGTGAACCGACGCGAAGAAAACACTACTGGAAGACTCTGGTGAGTTTGGGAGCAGGTGCCCTATACCGAGGGCCTGGGAGCCAACCGTGGGGCACACACCCAGGCTGCTCATTTATAGACTGGTCCAATGCGCATTCACATCGCCACTGATCATGCAGGGCGCGAGTTTAACCAGGACCTTTCTGAGCATTTGACGCTTGCCGGGCACGAGGTGATAGACCATGGACCCGAAAGCTTTGACCCGCTTGATGACTACCCCAGTTTCTGTATCCGCGCCGCTCGCGCAGTTGCCACAGATCAGCGAGCGGGTATCCCCGCGCTGGGGATTGTTTTTGGCGGCTCGGGAAATGGCGAGCAGATGGCTGCCAACAAAGTCGAGGGTATTCGTGCAGCGTTGGTCTGGAATGTCGCCACCGCCGTCTTGGCCAGAGAACATAACGATGCCAACGTGTGCGCCATCGGCGCAAGGCAGCACAGTATCGACGAGGCGGTGCTTTTCATCGACACCTTTATTCGCACGACTTTTTCCGCAGAGGAGCGCCACGCGCGCCGGATCGCGCAGCTGGGAGAGTATGAATCGACGGGGGCCATCGCAGGCTTTTCGCTGGAAGGCTAGAGAGCAGCATGCCTGAGGGCCACACGGTTCATCGCATCGCGAATCTTTTCACCGAGCTTTTTGTAGGCCAGACTCCGGAGGCGTCTTCCCCTCAGGGAAGATTTGATGCAGGCGCAGCCATGATTTCTGGTCGCAACTTGCACGATGCGACGGCCGTAGGCAAACAGCTTTTTCTCACCTTTGAGACAGATCAGGTGGTTCGGGTTCACCTAGGGATTTACGGATCCTGGGATGTTTCCACCCTGGCGGGAAAGAGTGCGAGGGCGGGGTCACCCCAAGCGTCCTCGCTCGGCGCCCCTCGGGTTGCACGCCGAAGAATCGGGGAGCGAGACTCCCTGGCCGATGCGGACGAACCTTTCCCTCCCGCCCCGCGGGGTCAGGTGCGCTTGCGGCTGTTGACATATGACACTGTCGCGGACCTGCGAGGTCCCACGGCATGCGAGGTACTGACCTTGGATGAAGCTGCTGCTGTACAAGCGCGATTGGGGCCTGACCCGCTCGTGGATGGCGGGCTTCGGGGGGAGGAAGAGTTTGTTCGGAGGCTAAGCGCCACGAAGCGGGCGGTAGGGGTGGTCTTGATGGACCAAAGCGTCGTCAGCGGGATTGGAAACGTCTATCGAGCAGAGATTCTTTTCCGCCACGGCCTCAGTCCTTTCAGCCCGGCGTCCTCGCTTTCGCGCGAAACGACGCAGGCGCTCTGGAAAGACTGGACATTCCTCCTTCGCGAAGGGGTCAAGACGGGCGTTATGATGACAAGGCATGATCTTACCGCGGCCGAGAATGCTCTCGCCCTTCGCTCGTCAAAACATCGATACTTCGTCTACCACCGGCACGGCGCTCCCTGCCGTGTATGCGGGGCGTTGGTGGTCCTTGAGGAGATGGCAGCTCGTAAACTTTATTACTGTCCCTCCTGCCAGGTGTCGTGAAAGTAGCTTCATGATTGTCTCCCGTGTCATACGCGATAGCCATCGGGATGAAGGCAGCGTCGACATTGTCGTATCCGACGGAGTCATCACCGGCATTTTTCCTTCAGGCCAGATACCCCACGGCGACCACGTCGTCATGGACTGCGATGACCGGCTGGTTATCCCCGGGTTGTGGGACGAACACGTTCACTTTTCCTTTTGGGCTCAACACCGTCGCCGGATTTCTCTCGCTTCCGCGAGTTCGGCTGCCCAGGCGGTGGCGATTATGGCTCAGGCTGTGGAGGCTAATGCCGCCTCAGAAGTGCCGGCTCCCATCGTGATTGGTGCTGAGTATCGCGATGGGTTGTGGCCGGATGAAAAAATGCTGCACTTATTGGACACCGCTACGGGGGATACCCCGGTCGCGCTGGCCTCGGTCGATGTGCACTCTGGCTGGCTCAACAGCGCTGCTCTCGGCGCGCTAGGGGTGACCGAGCACGATGAGCAGGGAGTGGTCCAAGAACTCGCCTGGTTTGAGCTCACCCAACGCTTAGGCATGGTGTCCGCCGAGACGGTGGACACCTGGGTATTGGACGCCGCCGAGCATGCCGCCTCGCGCGGGGTTGTCGGCATTGTTGATTTTGAGATGGGCTACAGCATTCCAGATTGGGTCCGGCGAGCAGCGGGGCACCATGGCCCTTACCCCTTGCAGGTTCAGGTTGCCGTGTATCCGGACGATCTCGATCGAGCCCTCGAAGAAGGAATGACCAGCGGCGTGCTCCTTGCGCCGAGGATAACGGTGGGGCCGTTTAAAATCATCACGGATGGTTCTCTCAATAGCCGCACTGCCCACTGTGTGGAGCCCTACCTGGAGGTTCCAGGCACGGAATATGGGGCGATGAATTTTCCCACTGGAGACATTGAGGCAATGCTCACCAGGGCTCACGGGGCGGGATTTTGGTTGGCCGTCCACGCCATTGGCGACCACGCCAACAAGATCATTTTGGATATTTTTGAACGTCGCGGGTTGAGTGGTCGTATCGAGCATGCCCAATTGGTGCGCGAGGAAGACTTCCCCCGTTTTGCCGCCCTGGGAATTGTCGCCAGTGTTCAACCGGAGCACGCCATCGATGATCGCGACGTGACGGATGTGTACTGGGCCGATCGGGCACAGCGCGCCTTCGCGCTGCGGAAGCTCGTTGATAGCAACGCGACGTTGGCGTTGGGCTCTGATGCCCCCGTGTCACCGGTTGACCCGTGGGTGGAAATAGCTGCCGCTGTGACAAGAACAAGAGACGGGCGCGAACCGTGGCATCTTGAGGGGGGCTTGAGCTTTGATGAAGCCTTGCGCTTTTCTACCCGAAGCACTCTGGAGGTGGGGCAGCCGGCCAACATTGTGGCGCTCGACGCTGACCCACGGTGGTTGCTGGAAGCCTTGGGAGGCGATATGCCCAAAGCCAGTGATGCGCTGCGAGAGATGAAAGTCGGCCTGACGGTGTCCGCGGGAGTAGTGACACACACGACCTTGGCCTGAGAGGGGATGACGGGAATCGAACCCGCGCCATCAGTTTGGAAAACTGAGGCTCTACCATTGAGCTACATCCCCGAAGGACTAGGTGTGCCTTAGATGTTACTGCATGGAAAGCCTTGGGGCCCGCGCTGAGGATTCAACCGGCTAGACTTCCCACGGTTGTTTCGCCGGGGTTCCTGCACAGGCACCGTGTTACGAAGGTGATGCACGCTGGACCTTCGGGGCGTAGCTCAGCTTGGTAGAGCGCCCGCTTTGGGAGCGGGAGGTCGCAGGTTCGAATCCTGTCGCCCCGACGGACACACACATCGATATTTATGGGAGAAAAAGCTTTGCCAACCACTACTAAAGAGTCCCTCAGCCCCACACGGGTTCGCCTGCTCATCACGGTCACCCCCGAGGAGCTGAAGCCCAGTATTGACCACGCCTACCAGCACATTGCTGAGGGTATGAATATCCCCGGTTTCCGCAAGGGCAAGGTTCCGCCCCCCATTATTGATCAGCGGGTGGGCCGTGGCGAGGTACTCAATCACGCAGTGAGCGAAGGGATTGATCGCTACTTCCAGGATGCCGTCAAGGAAGAAAAGATTCGAACCCTCGGACAGCCCCAGGCTGATGTCACGACGTGGCCTTCGGACAAAGATTTTTCCGGCGACCTGGTGATTAACGTCGAGGTGGATGTTCGCCCCGATTTCACGATTCCCGATTTGGAAAAATACACCGTCGAGGTGGAGCCGATTTCTGTGTCCAAGGAAGAGGTGGAGTCCGACTTGGATGACCTTCGTTCCCGCTTTGGCAACTTGGTGACCGTGGACCGCCCGATTGCCAGTGGTGACTTTGTCCAGATTGACTTGGAAGCCGCCATCGGGGATGAGACCATCGATAGCGCCAGTTCGATCAGTTATGAAGTCGGCTCTGGCCAGCTGATCGATGGCATTGATGACGCTCTTGACACGCTGACTGCTGGCGAGTCCACCACGTTCGAATCCAAGCTCTTAGGTGGGGATCATGGAGGCAACATGGCCCAAATCGCGTTGACCGTATTGAGCGTGAAAGAGCGCGAACTTCCGGAAGCAGACGATGATTTTGCGCAGATTGCGAGCCAGTTCGACACCATCAAGGAACTTCGCGCAGATCTCAAAGCGCAGCTTGAGCGCGCCGGGGTTTTCAAGCAAGCTCAGCAAGCCCGAGATGCGCTGGTGGAAAAGATGTTGGGCGACATTGACATGCCTCTCCCCCAAAGCGTGGTGGATGCTGAAGTGCACCGTCACCTCGAAGGCGAGAAGCGTTTGGAAGATGATGCCCACCGCGCGGAGGTCATCGAATCCACGGGGAAATCACTGCGTACCCAACTGATGTTGGATGCGCTGGTCGAAGCCCTCGAAGTGGAAGTGTCCCAGGAAGAGCTGACCCAGTATCTGATGCAGTCGGCCAGCCAGTACGGCATGGAGCCTGCAGAGTTCATTAAGAGCCTTCAGGAGAACAACCAGGTTCCTTCCATGGTGGGAGAAGTGGCGCGTTCGAAGTCGCTTTCGGTTGCTCTGGCGAAGGTGACGGTGCAGGACACGAGCGGGAAAAAAGTGGATCTCACGTCGGTGACGAACACGGCAACTGACTCCGTGGACTCTGCTATTGCTCAGGCTGTTTCAGACAGCGCCGACCAGGCTGAGCACGACCGCTAAGCCCCACTTTGCCGAGGGCGAACAGGGGCGGTTTCTGAAGACCGGCACCGCTAACCTCGAATCATTGCGCTAGTTGAACTATGAGGAGAGCAACACTGTGACCATGTCTGAAAGTATGATGCAACCGAATGTTTTCGACCGGTTGCTCAAAGACCGCATCATTTGGCTGGGGTCAGAAGTTCGTGACGATAACGCGAACGAGATTGCGGCAAAACTTCTGCTTTTGGCCGCAGAAGATCCCGACAAAGACATCTATCTCTACATCAACTCACCCGGTGGTTCCATCACTGCCGGCATGGCGATTTACGACACGATGCAGTTTGTTCCTAACGATATTGTCACCGTGGGAATCGGTATGGCCGCTTCGATGGGCCAGCTTCTCCTCACCGCTGGCTCCAAGGGCAAGCGCTACATCACGCCGAACGCTCGAGTTCTGCTCCACCAGCCTCACGGCGGATTCGGTGGGACAGCCAGCGACATTCAAACTCAGGCGCACCTCATCAACGATATGAAGAAGCGTCTCGCACAGATCACGGCCGAAGCAACCGGTAAATCTCTGGAGCAGATCACCGAAGATGGGGATCGCGACCGTTGGTTTAGCGCCGAAGAAGCTATGGAATATGGATTTGTTGATCACATCCGCGCCTCTGCCAGCGACGTTGTCGGTGGCGGCGGAACCGAGCAGGGCAAGAAGAAATAGGCGGAATCACGATGATAAACATGAACCCCACGTACCGCCAGGACATTCCGATGCCTGAATCCCGCTACATTTTGCCTACTTTCGAGGAGCGCACCAGCTACGGCTTCAAGCGCCAAGACCCTTACGCCAAGCTTTTCGAGGACCGCATTGTCTTCTTGGGTGTGCAGGTGGATGATGCCTCAGCCGATGACGTTATGGCGCAGCTTTTAGTGTTGGAAAGCCAAGACCCTGATCGCGACATCGTGATGTATATCAACTCCCCGGGTGGTTCGTTCACCGCGATGACGGCCATCTACGACACGATGCAGTACGTGCGTCCTCAGATTCAGACGGTGGTTTTGGGACAGGCTGCCTCGGCAGCTGCGGTCATTTTGGCGGGGGGAGAAGCCGGCAAGCGTCTCGCGCTTCCCAACGCCCGCATCCTCATCCACCAACCAATGATGGGCGAAGCCGGCCGTGGCCAGGCTTCCGATATCGAGATCCAGGCTAAAGAAATTGCCCGGTTGCGCGATTGGTTGGAGGAGACGCTGTCGAAGCACTCCAATAAGGGCATCGAGGAAGTGCACCGTGATATTGATCGCGACAAGATTCTCACCGCCGATGAAGCGTTGGAATATGGTCTGATTGATCAGGTACTCAATACACGCAAAACCCTTGGTGTTGCAAGCCCCGTGAAGGGCCCCGAAGCCGTTACCGCGGGTTAGGTTTTTTTGTCTTCTTTCGCGCCGCGAGTGCGAAAGAAGCAAGTACTGTAAGAATCACCGCGAACCCTACGCTGATCGCCCAGGCGTTGAGCGGCTCCGTCTCGGCTGTCGGCTTGGGTAGCGCCTGCACCGAGGAAGGTTTCTTCTCGGTACCGGGCTCGGTGGTGTCGGGTTGCTCCGCAGCTGTGCGTTCCACTGTGCACTGGGGCGGCGTGGAGTACCCCACCGCGGGTGTGTGAGAGCCGCCAGGGGCGAAGCTCACGTCGTAGCTGTCGGACGAGCTGTGGCCATCGGAGGACACAAACTGATACACGATTGTGTAGGGGCCCGGCTCGCCAAGATCGATGAGGGTTTCCATCCGACGTTCGTCGAGGGTCACGCAGCCATCGCCGTAATACAGGCCCTCGGTATCCAACACCGCTATCGCGAAGCCTCGGCTTTCGCCCCCCAGCTCAAGAAACGTGCCATCGGTGGCAATCGATATCGCCAGGGGGCTTTCGGTGACGACGGAGCCGGCTTCGGGGGAGAGACCTTCCACCACGTTGTGAGCAAACGCGGGGAGAGGATGCATGCTTAAGAGTGCGGCCCCGAGTAACGCAAGGAAACCACGAGGCAGGACCGCGGTGCCGCGGTATTTGAGTTTTCCCATGGCCCCACAGTGTATTCCCGCCACACCTCGGGGGACCTGTGCACAATCCAAGGCCTCAGGGTGGTGAGAGGTAGGCTCCAAGAGGCGAACCGCAAGTAGGGAGAGTGTCCGATGGCGCGCACAGGTGAGACAGGCGAGCTTCTCAAGTGTTCGTTTTGTGGAAAAAGCCAGAAGCAGGTTCAGCAGCTCATCGCGGGACCCGGCGTCTATATCTGTGACGAATGTGTCGAGCTCTGCAATGAGATTATTGACGAGCGCCAATCCGAGGGTACGGCTCAGGCGGTGGCCGACTTTGATCTTCCCAAGCCCAAAGAAATCTATGACTTCCTCGAGGAATACGTCATTGGGCAAGAAAAAGCGAAAAAGTCGCTCTCGGTTGCCGTCTATAACCACTACAAGAGGGTGCGCGCAGGTGTCTCGCCTCACGCCGTCGATTTAGATGACGATGTGGATATCCAAAAGAGCAACATTTTGCTTATTGGTCCCACCGGGTGTGGGAAAACATATCTTGCCCAAACTCTGGCTAAACGGCTCAATGTTCCCTTTGCGGTTGCCGATGCCACAGCGCTCACCGAAGCGGGTTATGTCGGCGAAGACGTAGAGAATATTTTGTTGAAGCTGCTGCAGGCAGCAGACTATGACGTCAAACGTGCGGAGACCGGCATCATCTACGTCGACGAAGTCGACAAGATCGCCCGCAAAGCGGAGAACCCCTCCATTACTCGGGATGTCTCAGGTGAGGGCGTCCAGCAGGCTTTGCTCAAAATTTTAGAGGGGACCGTCGCGTCCGTTCCTCCTCAGGGTGGCCGGAAGCACCCGCAGCAAGAGTTCATCCAAATCGACACCACCAATGTTTTGTTCATTGTGGCGGGAGCATTTGCGGGTCTGGAAGAAATTATCTCCCAACGCGTAGGCCGCCACGGGATTGGGTTTGGTGCACCGCTGCACAGCAAAAACCGTTCCGAAGATTTGTACAGTCAGGTCCTTCCTGAGGACCTCCACAAGTTCGGGCTCATTCCGGAGTTCATTGGCCGACTCCCCGTGGTCACCACGGTGACCCCGCTGGATCAGACCGCGCTGATTGATATCCTCACAACACCTAAGAACGCTCTCATCAAGCAGTATCAGCGGATGCTCGAGTTTGATGGCGTGACTTTAGAGTTCGAGCAAGAGGCATTGGAAGAGATTGCCACGCTCGCCGAAGTGCGCCAGACGGGTGCGAGGGGTTTGCGGGCGATTTTGGAGGAAGTGCTGGGACCGGTGATGTTTGATGTTCCCTCCACCGATAAGGTCGAGCGCGTCATCATCACCAAGGATGCGGTGTTGAAGAATGCCGCTCCCCTGATGATCACCAAAACTGCTGCTCGCCGAGAGAAGTCTGCGTAGTTTCTACTCGGTGATTTTAATTCCGTTGTCCAAGGTGGCAATCGGTCGATTCTCCAGCCACGTCAGCGTCCAGCGCACGGTAGCGACTTCGTCTTCTGTGAGGTCCGCTTCTGCGGCACGCAATCTGCCCACAAAACCTTCAGAGACGCCTCGCGGGCTCTCTCCGAGTGAGAATCTACTTCCTAGCTGCATTACTTCTCCCCGCCCACAGGTTCTTTATAGACAACCCACGAGCTCTTGGTGGCAAGTGTGTCATACAGGCGCTGTGCGGTGGTGTTATCCGCCTCGGTAAACCACCGTAATTCTCCACCACCGTGCGCTGCAGCATGGGCTTTCACCTGCGTAATCAGCGCGCGACCTACGCCCCGCCCCCGCGCCTCAGGGGTGGTGAAGAGGTCATCGAGGAACCACGAGGGCCCGGCGCTAAAAGTGTCGTGCTGACGCCTGAGGTGGGCAAACCCCAGAATGGTGTCCTGTTCGATGGCAATAAAACACATCACCGGGTGGCCGTTTTCCATTAGCCATTCCCACACGCCTGAGAGTGTGGGAGCGGTAAAGGCCGTCTCGTAGTACACCCCGTAGGCAAGAAACAACGCTTCCCACTGAGCGCGGTCACCCAGCTCCACATCGCGCACGGAGAACTCTGTGGGTTCATTCATGTTCGGTGGTCTCCAGTTCGAGAGAGAGTAGCTCGATGAGGTTTCCGGCTTCCCACTCAAGCTCATTTACTTTCCCCACCGCTTTAAGGTCGTCCCAGGCGCTTGTTAAGAGCTCGGGAGCGCGAAGTGCGGCACGGGTGACGGTCGTCTTTTGGGCCACTTTCTGATCCGTCTTTGCGCGACGGATCGTAATGAGAGCTTCGCCGGCGAGTTTCAAAAGCCCGGTGTAGGTCGAGGGTTCAGTCGCGGTGGCACACTCGTTTCTGTCGGGCCACGGCGCTAGGTGAATACTGCCTTCGTGCGTCCAGGACCAGACTTCTTCGGTCGCAAAAGGTATGACGGGAGCGAGGAGGCGAAGGATGACTTCTAGTGCTGTCCGCAGCGCGGTGACGGCACTCACGCGGGCCTGGCCTTGACCCGTGTATGAGCGTTCCTTCACAAGCTCCAGGTAGTCATCGGTGAACGTCCAAAAGAACGCTTCGGTGACATCGAGAGCTTTGGCGTGATCGAAGCTTTCGTAGGCCGCACTCGCCTGGTCGATGACGCCCTCCAGGTGAGAAAGCATGTCGCAATCCAGAGGTTCGGTAACTTCTCCGGTGTCACCTTCGAAGCTATAGACGAACTTTGCGGCGTTGAGTACTTTGATGGCGAGGCGTCTACCAATTTTGATTTGTTTAGGGTTTTGTGGGTCAAAAGCGGCGTCAGTGCCCAGTTTTGAGGAGGCCGCCCAGTACCGCACCGCATCCGAGCCGTGGTCATCCAGCATTCCCTGAGGGGTGACCACATTGCCTTTGGATTTGGACATCTTTTTACGATCTGGATCGACGATGAATCCCGAAATGCCCGCGTTTTTCCAGGGGATACTGCCGTGTTCCAGTTCTGCGCGCAACACGGTGCTAAACAGCCAGGTCCTAATGATGTCTTGACCTTGGCTTCTCAAGTCATAGGGGAAGACAAGGTCAAACAGCTCGGGGTCACTTTCCCAACCACCTGCTAACTGGGGGGTGAGGCTGCTGGTGGCCCAGGTGTCCATGATGTCGAGTTCCCCCACAAAGCCGCCTGGTTGACCGCGTTGGTCTTCGCTAAAGCCGGGAGGCGGTTGGGAGGAGGGGTCAACGGGCAGAACGGACTCATCCGGAGTGATGACCTCTCCGGGGAGGGGCTCGCCGTCGGTGTCCAGCGGATACCAGACAGGAATGGGCACTCCAAAGAACCGTTGGCGAGAAATGAGCCAATCGCCGGAGAGCCCATTTACCCAGTTTTCGTAGCGAACGCGCATGAAGTCCGGGTGGAAGCTGACCTGTTCACCGCGCGTGAGAAGCGTCTGAGACAGGTCCTTGTTTTTGGCGCCGTTGGAGACATACCACTGCCGCGTGGTGACGATTTCGAGTGGTTTGTCACCTTTTTCAAAGAACTTGACCGGGTGGACCATGTTTTCTGGCTCCCCGTGCAGTTCACTGCTGGCGCGCAACATGTCCACCGTGGCGGCTTTGGCGCTAAAGACGGTCTTGCCCGAGAGTTCCGCAAAGGAGGCTTGCGCCTGGTCGCTTTTTACCCAGGGTGGGGTGTCGGCGACAATGCGTCCATCTTTTCCCAGAATGGGTCTCGTCGGAAGCCCGAGCTCCCGCCACCACACCACATCGGTAACATCGCCGAACGTGCAGACCATGGCGATTCCGGTTCCCTTGTCTTTCTGGGCCAGGTGGTGGGCCATCACGGGAACCTCCACTCCAAACAGTGGCGAGGTGACCGTCGTGCCAAAGAGAGCTTGGTAACGTTCGTCGTCTGGATGAGCAACAAGCGCCACGCAGGCTGCAATCAGCTCCGGTCTCGTGGTGACAATCACCACATCTTCGCTCCCTGAGGTGGGGTGAAAAGCAACGCGGTGATACGCGGAGGGCTGTTCGCGGTCTTCGAGCTCCGCCTGGGCGACAGCCGTTCTAAAGGTGATGTCCCACAGTGTGGGGGCATCAGCTCGGTACGCTTCGCCGCGCGTGAGGTTGCGCAAGAACGCTCGTTGCGCGACCGCCTGGGAATGATCATCGATGGTGCGGTAGGTCAGCGACCAGTCCACACTGAGGCCTAGTGCCCGCCACAAGTCCTCGAACTGCTTTTCGTCTTCCCGAGTGAGTTCTTCACACAGGGCGATGAAGTTGCGCCGAGAGATGGGGAGCTGCTCGCCGGGCTTGGCGCCGTCTTTGCGTGCCCCTGCTTCCAGGGGAGGCTCGAAGCTTTCGGTGTAGGGCAAAGAGGGGTCGCATCGGACACCGTAATAGTTTTGGACCCGCCGCTCTGTGGGTAGTCCGTTATCGTCCCACCCCATGGGGTAAAAGATTTCCTTACCGCGCATGCGCTGGTAACGAGCGTGCAGATCCATGTGGGTGTAACTAAACACGTGGCCAATGTGCAGGCTTCCCGAGGCTGTGGGGGGAGGAGTATCAATGGCAAAGACGTTATCTTTGCCTCTTTCGAGAGCCTTGTCACGATTGAATCGGTAGGTGCCCTGGGCTTCCCAGCGCGCGCCCCAGGTGTCTTCCAGGCCTTCGAGAACTGGCTTCTCCGGTAGTGAACCCGTCATGGAGGAGCACCTTCTTCGGTATAGGCGACACCGTGTCCAAGGTGCCTAAGTATGAGTGTTCCCCCATGCTACAAAACAAACCCATCGCTAGCACGATTGCGCGCGAGGCAAGGGTCCCTCGGGCAGGACCAAAGAATATGTCCAGGGTCCTTTCGCGGGCCAAGGCTTGTTAACGGAGCCACCCGTCCTGAGAGCAAGGTGGCGAGTTTTGCCGGCGAAATCTTTCAGCGGGAGTTAAAGCCGGTAATGACGGGTTCGACGGCGTCGCGGAGGTACGGCTCCAGCGTGCCGCGTACTGTGCCAGCGGAGGCCCACGTCTGCGCTCCGGCAATGGTGGCAGCGAGGCACGCGTAGGCGGCAGCCTGTGCAGTGGCGGGGTCGAGACCGTGCTGGCTGAGGAATCCTGTGACGATCTCCGCTTGGCGGGTAAATCTTGTGAGTGCGGACGCCTGGAGTTCGTGGATGCTGCCAACGAGCTCGTGCTGGGTGAGAGCGAACGGAACACGATCCGGCCCGAGCTCGCCGCCGACCGCGAGGATAGCGTTGAGTACTGCCGCGAGTGCGGTGATGTCATCGAGCACCGTTCGGTGCTCAGTGGTGGCGCGAAGCTCAGCCCCCAGGCGGTCGAGTGCATGGTCGAGCTCAACCCAGAAAACATCGCTCTTGGCGGGGAAGTAGTTGAAAAAAGTAGCCCGGCTGACCCCGGCACGTTGGGTGATCTGCTCCACCGTCGTCTTGGCGTAGCTGTTTTCGAGAAAGAGCTCGAACGCGGCATCCTGCAACATCGCTCGGGACGATACGGGGGGCCGACCGCGAGCTATTTCTTCTCCCATGGCGCCCCCCTTCACAGTTATTGTACTCAGTCTAGTTAATGTAGACTGGGGTCTAAATCCCCCTATCTTTAGCGAAAGTGATGTCATGTCAAAGCGCGCACGTGTCTTGAAACAGCTCGCGGCGGTCGTCGCCTCTGGCGCCCTCGTTGTTACCCTCGGCGGCTGCGCGGCGGAGCCCACCCCGACATCGGAGGAGCCCACCCCAACAGCCAGCACCATCACGTTCGCTATCGAAGGGGCAAACCTCAGCTCTGGCCACATGGATATCCACTCCAGCCAGCTGGACGTCGCATCGCTCGTGCTCCGAAACACCTTCGACTCCCTCGTCGCACAGGACGCGAGCGGGGCATTCGTGCCGTGGCTTGCAGAATCTTGGACAATTTCCGAAGACGGACTTCGCTATACGTTCCAGCTTCGTGAAGACGTCACCTTTCAGGATGGCGAAGCGTTTAATGCTGAGGCCGTGAAGGTCAACTTTGATCACGTCGTCAATCCCGAGACAGCATCGGCTCAAGCGGCAAGTTTGATTGGGTACGCCGAAGACGGCGGTTACTACGTCGACACCGAAGTACTCAGCGAATTTGAGGTTGCGGTGAACTTCCGTCAGCCCTACGCCCCTTTCCTGCAGGGCGTGAGCCTTCCGCAGCTCGGGTTTTACTCTCCGAAGGTTCTCAAAGAGAGCGCTGATGACCTCAAAGCGGGCGGGCCGGGAGTCACCGTGGGAACGGGTCCGTTCATTTTGACCGACTACACACCCGATCAGGAGCTGGTGTTCACGGCAAACCCTGACTACAACTGGGCCCCTGAGGGATCAGCGCATCAGGGCCGGGCAGCATCGGACACGCTCATCATTCGCATCTTGCCTGAGGCAGCATCGCGAGTCGGGGCAATCACGAGCGGCGACGCGGATGTTGCAGCAGACTTCACGCCGAACATGGCGGCCCAGCTCGGAAGCGACGTGACCGTTACCTCCATTGAGCTGCCAGGGTTGCCGTACTCGCTGTATCTCAACGAGGATTTCGGGGTGTTTTCTGATCAGCGCGTGCGTGAGGCATTCAGCATTGGTGTCGACACGCAAGCCGCAATCGACAGCATTTACCTCGAACAGTTCAGTCGGGCATGGAGCATCCTCGGCCCGACAACACCTAACTCCTATGACGCCTCACTCGAGGGCACCTGGCCCTTCAACCCCGACAGAGCCAACACGCTGTTGGACGACGCAGGCTGGACCGAGCGCGATGATGACGGTTATCGCGTGAAAGACGGCGCGCGCTTAAGCGCCCGATGGATTGCTTGGACGCCGGTGCCTGACGACCGCGCAAGCCTTGCTGACTTCATTCAGTCCGACCTCAAGAACATCGGCTTCGAGATTGTGCGCGATGTGCTGGAACCGGCTCTCTACAACGAGTCATACGGCCCGCGCACCTTCGATCTGACCGACTGGGCGTTCTCCAGCCCTGACGCTGATGTGCTGCGGAGTCACTTGGGCACGGGCGGGTTCCAAACCGTCTCTCCCGTGTCGAAGCCAGAGGTTGACACCTGGCTTGACGAGGCTGTCGCCACGAGCGATCCCGCCGCACGTGCGGCGCTCTACACGAAGATTCAGGCGTGGAATGCCAAAGAGGTGCTCATCGTTCCTCTGTATGTGTCGTCTGAAATCACTGTTGCCAATGACACGGTGAAGGGGCTCACGTTCGATCTGTACGGCAGGGCATCCTTCTACGGCGCCTTGGGCTTCTGAGTAAACGACCGGTAGCTGGATGACTGCACTTCGACATGCACCTGGCCGGGGTGCAGTCCTCCGTTACGCCCAGGCCATCGCGCTGCGCCTGGGCGGCGTTCTTCTCGTTATTTGGGGAGCAGCGACCGCTGGATTTATCGCGCTGAGGCTGATTCCCGGCGACCCCGTCGACGTAATGTTGGGGGTGCACGCCCGGGTCGGTGAGGCGGTGCGCGAACAAATCCGCGCGGACTGGGGACTCGATCAGGCGCCACTCGTGCAATATTTGCTTTACCTGGGGCGCCTGGTCCGCGGTGATCTGGGAGAGTCCTATCAGCTCCGGTCGAGCGTCGCCGAGGTAATCGGTCAACAAGCTCTGCCCACACTTCAGCTCACCGCACTGGCTCTGCTCTTTGCCCTCGTGCTCGCGCTCGGCGCTTCGCTGCTCGCGCGGGGGCCGCGGGCAAAGCGAATCGTGCCGCTGGTGGAACTGTTCGTTATCTCCTCACCGACGTTCTGGATTGGGCTTGTGTTGCTCGCCGTGTTTTCTTTCCAGCTGGAGTGGTTCCCGGTGACGGCAACCCAGGGTTTCGCGTCACTCGTCCTGCCTGCCCTCACGCTGGGACTTCCCGTGGCAGGAATCATCAGCCAGGTGTTGAGGCAGGGGCTCGATGCCGCGGAGTCTCAGCCATTTTCGACGACAGCGCGCGCTCGCGGAGTCAGCCGCGCTGGTCTCGTTTTGCGCCACAGTCTTCGCCACGCTGCGGCCGACAGTCTGACGCTGACCGGATACCTGGTGGGCTCCCTTCTGGGTGGTGCGGTGCTGGTCGAGACTGTCTTCGCACGGCAGGGACTCGGTGGGGTCGCAATCCGCGCCATCATCGGCCGGGACATTCCGGTAGTCCTTGGCATCATCGTGGGTGCCGCAATCGTCTTTGCCGTGCTGAACCTGCTCGTTGATCTCACCTACCGCCTGCTTGACCCGAGGCTGCGTAGTGCCGTGAGGGAGGGGTTGGTATGACCACTACAGTCGACGCTGTGTCCCCACCGCGGTGGTGGAAGCGACCTGTGACAGCACGCCACATCCCTCCGTTGGGCTTTGTGGCAGCGGTCATCGTGCTCGCCGTTGTGCTCCTCGCCGCTGTCGCCCCGTGGATACTGACGGGGCAAAGCCCCCTGCAGACTGATGCAACAGCGGCACTCCAAGCACCCAGCGCGGCACATCTTTTTGGCACGGACCAGTCTGGTCGAGATGTGCTTTCTCGCGTCATTTACGGAGCCAGGTACTCCCTCATTGTGGGTCTTGGAGCAACGCTCCTTGCGCTTTTCGCCGGCCTCGTGATGGGTATCAGTGCAGGGCTTGCGCCGCGCTCGGTCGACGGTGTGCTGTCTCGTGTCATCGATGTTCTGATGGCGTTTCCCGAATTCCTTTTCGCACTGCTCGTCATCGCCGTTATCGGCCCCGGCGAGGTGAGCATCGTTATCGCCGTCGCGTTGGCCGCAGTTCCCGCCTATGCGAGGGTCGCGCGGGTGCAGACCATGGTCGTGTCGCGCGCCGGATACGTTCGCGCTGCGAGGTCTCTCGGGGTGCATCCGCTCGCGGTGATTGTGCGCCACATCATTCCCAACACCCTGGGACCGCTGCTGGTGATGGCCACCATTGGTGTTGGTACCGCGATTGTTTCGGCCGCAGGACTCAGTTTTCTCGGGCTTGGCCCGCAACCGCCGACGCCGGAGTGGGGCGTTATTTTGTCCGAGGGTCGCAATTTCCTTGCCACCGCGTGGTGGATCGCTGTGTTCCCCGGGCTCGCAATCACGACGACCGTCATTGCCATCAGCACTGTGGCGCGTTTTCTGCGTTCGCGCAGCGAGGGGAGGGCCTCATGACGAGGCCCTACGTTGACGTGCAGAATCTGCGTGTGCGTTTTCCCGATGGCCAATCGGAAGCTGTCGCCGGCGTCTCCCTGCAGATTGCGCCGGGGGAGTGCCTGGCACTTGTCGGAGAATCTGGTTCAGGCAAGACGTTGACTGCGCTCGCGCTACTCGGGCTAGTGCCCCCCGATGCGGCAGTATCTGCTGACGCGCTCGTCGTGGCTGGCTCCGATGCGATGCGCTTTCGCGAGCCAGACTGGCGCGCAATCCGTGGACGCAAAGTGGGGCTGGTCAGCCAGGACGCGCTCGTGTCCCTTGACCCGCTGCGCCGCATTGGCCGCGAGGTCGCCGAGGTTGTGGAACTTCAGCGGCCCCGGCGTTCGCGCTCGGAGGTGTCCAGGAGCGTCATTGATGCGCTGACGCTCTCCGCAGTGCCCGATCCCGCCTTTCGGGAGCGGCAATACCCCCACGAGCTTTCGGGTGGGCTGCGCCAGAGGGCACTCATCGCCTCAGCCATCGCCAGTCAACCCGGATTGCTGATCGCAGACGAGCCGACCACGGCGCTTGACTCGATCACCCAGGCACAGATTTTGCAACTCTTGGGGGAGTTGAAAAAATCTGGTCTCGCACTCTTACTGGTGAGTCACGACCTTCACCTCGTCCAACAACTCTCCGACCGCATCGCGGTGATGCGCCACGGAGAAATTGTGGAGACGGCTCCGTCTGCGCAACTGTTCTCCTCCCCGCACCATCCGTACACGAAGATGCTTCTGGATGCTGTTCCACGGCGACGAGAGACTACGGGCGCGACCGGTGCAGCCTCGAAGGCTGTTTCTCCGAAGCGTGTTGAGGTCGCACCCGCGGCAATGGCCTTGACCGCCACGGGGCTGGGGCGCAGCTATCACGCGGAAGGTGGCGTGAGTGTTAACGCCGTCACTGACGTGTCGTTTAGCCTTCGTGGGGGCACCACGCTCGGCATTGTCGGCGAGTCAGGCTCCGGTAAAAGCACACTCGCCAGGCTCCTGATGGCCACCGAGCGGCCAGACGCAGGGGAGGTGCAACTGCACGGTAAGCCCTGGTCCACCGAGCCAGAGCGACGCAGGCGCTCCCGACGCGGCGCCATTCAGCTCATCGAGCAGAATCCCTACGATGCGCTTGACCCGCGGTGGACTGTGCGCAGAGTCCTCGCAGAAGCCCTCGCGCTCGACAACTCGCGCGAGCACCCCCAACCAGCTAGTGAGCACGGTCAAGAAGGCCGAACCCACGGCAGGGAACAGGGCCTGAATCAGGGCGCCGGGCGCCTTGTGGAGCTTATGAATCAGGTCGATCTCTCCCCTGAGCTACTCCACCGTCGCGCCCATCAACTTTCCGGGGGGCAGCGCCAGAGGGTCGCCATAGCGAGAGCACTAGCGCGTCGTCCCTCGATCCTGATCTGCGATGAGCCGGTGTCGGCGCTGGATGCCTCGGTTCAGGCGCAAATACTCGCCCTGCTGCGTACTCTGCAACACAGCCTTGGCGTGGCCATTGTGATGATCTCGCATGATCTCGGCGTGATCGTGCAGATGAGTGACGAGATTCTGGTGATGCACCAGGGGTCGGCTATCGAATACGGCGCCGCTGATGGCGTTCTGAATAGTCCGAGCGAGCCGCTCACTCAGGCACTCATCAAAGCTTCTGTCCTGCTCTAGTGCTCGCGGGGAGCTAGTCCAGCCGAGGCAATTTTCCCCGGAGATTCCTGGTTTCCAGCCACCGCCGCAGCGCCGGCTTCTTTAGCTGGCTCCCGGTAACGGTCGTGGCGCGGACTGGTGGACGAGTTTCGCCACCGTCGAACTCCTGACCTACACTGAAGGTAACAGCGTCGAGTCGGCTATCACCGAGGAGCTGCCGGAAGAACAAGCCCTCGTGGTTTCAGTAGAACCGGTCGGGTTGGCCCGTCAGCGCCTGCAAAGAGTGGCCTTCGTGATACTCGGAGGCAAGCGGGGTGGTACCGCGATCGGGAAACCGACCGCCCTCGCGCTGTCCGACACCACCCTTTGTCTCAGGAGCTCTCCATGGTTTTCCCCCGTCACCGGCCCGACGCCCCCCTGGACGCCAGTCCCTCCTTCCCCGCCCTGGAGCGCGAGGTGCTCCAAGGCTGGAAAGACGGTGACACTTTCCGCAAGTCTGTCGCCGCTAGGGAAGGCTGCGAGGAGTGGGTTTTTTACGACGGCCCTCCTTTTGCCAACGGTTTGCCTCACTACGGGCACCTTCTCACCGGGTATGCCAAAGACGTTTTTCCGCGCTTTCACACGATGCGCGGAAAGCAAGTGCATCGTCGGTTTGGCTGGGACACTCACGGTTTGCCGGCAGAGCTAGAAGCAGAACGTCAGCTGGGCATCACGAATAAGAGCCAAATCGACGAGATGGGCGTCGCCGCGTTTAATCAGGCGGCAAAAAATTCAGTGCTCAAATACACCGGGGAGTGGCAAGAATATGTCACTCGTCAGGCGCGCTGGGTTGATTTTGAGAACGACTACAAGACGCTTGATCTCACGTTCATGGAAAGTGTCATCTGGGCCTTTTCCACTCTCTACAACAAGGGCCTCGCCTATGAGGGGTACCGGGTGTTGCCCTACTGCTGGCGCGATCAAACGCCTCTGAGCAATCACGAACTGCGCATGGATGATGACGTCTATAAGCCGCGTCAGGACCAATCCGTGACGGTCACGTTCCCTCTGGAGGGAGCGCTTGCCACAGAGCTTGGCCTTGACGGCGTTCTCGCTCTCGCCTGGACGACAACACCGTGGACGTTGCCCACCAACGCGGCACTCGCTGTTGGACCCGATGTTTCCTACGGCCTCGTTCCGGCGGGCCCTGAGGCCGCGCACTCGGGAGCGGTCTACTTGCTGGCACTGGACACCATTGGGAACTACCGCAAAGAGCTGGGGTATGCCGAGTCTGAGGACGCTGTCGCCGCGGTCACCCGGGTGCTCCCGGGCAGCGAGCTTGCGGGCATTCACTACCGCCGTGTCTTTGAGTACTACGCGGATGTGGAGGAGTGGGGGATGGCCCAGGCGTGGCGCATCCTGGTGGCGGATTACGTGGCCACCGGCGAAGGTACGGGAATCGTGCATCAGGCTCCGGCGTATGGCGAAGAGGACCAAGTGATCTGCGCGGAGGCAGGAATCCCCGTCATCATTTCGGTCGATGATGCTGGCTGTTTCTTAGACCAGGTATCTGATGTGGCGGGAATACAAGTCTTTGACGCCAATAAGCCGCTCACCAAGCTGTTGCGGGAATCAGGTCGACTCTTTGCGGAGCGCTCCTACGACCACTCCTACCCGCACTGTTGGCGGTGCCGGACACCCCTGATTTACAAGGCTGTTTCCAGCTGGTTCGTCAAAGTGACGGAGATTCGCGACCGTATGGTGGAGCTCAACGCCGACATCACCTGGGTCCCGGCCAATGTCAAAGACGGTCAGTTTGGAAAGTGGCTCTCGAACGCGAGGGACTGGTCTATTTCTCGAAACCGCTACTGGGGCTCCCCCATCCCCGTGTGGAAGAGTGACAACCCCGAATTTCCCCGCATTGATGTCTACGGGTCACTAGAAGAACTTGAGCGCGACTTTGGGGCCAAGCCAGAAGACTTGCACCGGCCTGCCATTGACGAGCTGGTGCGAGCCAACCCTGATGACCCCAGCGGGGTCAGCATGATGCGGCGCATCCCCGACGTTTTAGATGTCTGGTTTGACTCGGGCTCTATGCCTTTCGCCCAGGTTCACTACCCTTTTGAGAATGAAGAGTGGTTCAACACTCACAACCCCGCGGACTTCATCGTGGAATACATTGGCCAAACTCGTGGGTGGTTTTACACGATGCATGTGCTTTCCACAGCACTTTTTGACCGACCCGCGTTCTCTCAGGTGATCTCGCACGGCATCGTTTTGGGCTCAGACGGGCAGAAGATGTCGAAGAGTTTGCAGAATTACCCCAATGTGTCGGAGGTGTTCGAACGTGATGGCGCCGACGCCATGCGGTGGTTCCTGATGTCAAGCTCCGTGATTCGTGGAGGCAATCTTGTCGTCACGGAGGACGGTATTCGCGAAGGTGTGCGGCAATTCTTGTTGCCCGTGTGGAGCACCTATTACTTCCTGAGCCTCTACGTCGGCGACCACGAGCCGGTCTGGAGAACGGATTCTTCGCATGTTCTTGACCGGTATATTTTGGCCAAAACTCGGGATCTGATTGAGTCGGCTACCGTCGAATATGACGCCCTGGATTCGCCGATGGCGGCTCAGGCCATCCGAGACTTCGCAGACGTTCTTACCAATTGGTATGTCCGGCGCAGTCGCGACCGATTCTGGGAAGGCGCCGACACTGACGCGCTCGACACCCTGTACACGGTGTTGGAAACACTGTGCCGGGTGGCCGCCCCTTTGGCGCCTCTGATCACCGAGGAAATCTGGCGGGGAATCACCGGTGGCGAAAGTGTTCACCTCACCGATTGGCCCGACGCGCACGTGTTCCCCGCTGATGATGCTTTAGTTACCGCGATGGATCATGTGCGCGATGTGGCCTCTGCGGGGCTGGGGCTGAGAAAAGCACACTCCCGACGCGTTCGTCTTCCCCTGTCCACCCTCACGATTGTCAGCGAGGGAGCGAAAGACCTGGAGCCGTTGAGTGGCATCATCGCTGAAGAGCTCAACGTTTCTGACGTCGTGTGTGTTCCGCTGGATGATGACGCCATTGAGCGCTTCGGCATCGGGCGCAAACTCATTCCCCACGCCAGAGTGCTGGGTCCCCGTGTTCAGGGCGCTATTCAGGGATTGCTTGCCAGCGCCAAAACGGGGGACTGGAGCATCGAATCTGGGGTTGTCACTGTGGGAGGCACCGAGCTTCTTGAGGGTGAGTACGCTCTCGAGCTCACCTCCACGAAGGCCGATACTGCGGTGCATTTCCTCGCTGATGGCGGTTTTGTTCTTCTGGACACCACGGTGAGCCCCCGGCAAGAAAGTGAAGGATTGGCTCGCGATGCCATCCGCTGGATTCAACAGCAGCGCAAAGCATCGGGCTTACAGGTCTCTGACCGGATTGACTTGGTACTCCATGTGGATGCCGACGCCAGGCAGGCGCTAGAAACCCACCGAGACCTGGTGTGCCGCGAAACTCTGGCTCGATCGGTGAGTTTTGTCGACATCGACGCGAGCGGAGAAACTCTCCCTGTAGGCAATGGTTCCCAGCTGAGCGTGACAGTGTCGGTGAATAATGTCTGAGCCACAACACTTTGAAGAAGCCGCGGTCGTCATGCAGGCGTTGCTCGCTCGGGGACGAGAATCGCGCCCGCAGCCGCGTTTGCATGCCACGAGGCGGGTCACCGACCTGCTGGGAGATCCCCAAAAAATGTTTGGGGTGATCCATCTTGCGGGAACGAACGGCAAGACGTCCACCGCGCGCATTATTGAAAGCCTGCTGCGCGCATTGGGCCTGCGCACCGGGTTGATGACGTCCCCCCACTTACATTCCCTCAATGAGCGCATTGTGATTGATGGTCAGCCGGTCACGGATCGTATGCTCGTGGAGAACTGGGCTGATGTTGAGCCGTTTATTCTCATGGTGGATGCGGAACTTGCCGCCACTTCAGAGCCACCTTTGACATTTTTTGAGGCGTTGACGGTGCTCACTTTTGCCGCTTTCGCCGATGCCCCGGTGGACGTGGCCGTCATTGAAGCGGGCATGGGCGGGGAGTGGGATTCCACTAACGTCGCGGACGCCGACGTGGCCGTGCTCACACCGATCGCACTGGACCACATGGAATTTTTGGGCGACACAATTTCGGCTATCGCCAGGACAAAGGCAGGAATCATTAAGCCCACGTCGCGCGTGGTGAGCGCGGCGCAATCGCCTGATGCGTGGAGCGAAATCGTCACAGCCTGCGAAAGACAAGAAGCAACGCTCCGAGTGTTTGGGGAAGATTTCTCCCTCACCGCCATTGAGACGGGTATCGGAGGACAACTGATCAGTGTTGAGGGAGTGGCGGGCCATTACGCAAACCTGGCCTTACCTCTGTCGGGTGACCACCAGGCAGAAAACGCGGCGCTTGCCGTCGCGGCGGTCGAATCTTTTGTCGGAAATGGCGAGCAATTCCTTCCCCGAGACGTCGTGGAAGAGGGCCTCGCGCTTGCGACGAGCCCCGGGCGTCTCCAAGTGATCTCTGCCAACCCGACGGTGATCCTCGATGCCGCTCACAACCCGCATGGGGCCGAAGCGCTCTCACGGGCTTTGATGAACTCCTTTGCGTTTGACCGCCTAGTGTGCGTCATTGGGGTGTTGCAAGAAAAGGATGTCGCCGGAATTGTGGAAGCGCTTGACCCTGTGGTGGATACTTTTGTGGTCACCCAATCACAGTCTGATCGCGCCATCGGGGTTGACGATCTCGCGGACACGATAGCCGCAATTGCGGGCCCTGATCGGGTCGATTCTCGCGGGACATCAGAGCAGGCATTGGCGTTGGCGGAGAGTCTTGCGGGAGGAGACGGAGGCGTTATTGTCACCGGCTCGATTACGTTAATTGCCGAAGTCGCGGAACACAGAGGTCGATGATGGCGCGCTCTAAACGCACCAAAACCGCGACAGAGTCGCTTCTCCAGATTGCGGTGTCATTAGAGATTGCGGTGGTGTTTTTCGGAGCGTTGGCTCTGCGTGGATTGGGCATGTATTCCGCCGGCGTCGTGGTTATTGGCACCACGGTCGCTTTCCTTGTCCTCGTCGTGCTGTATCGGCTGCTGCGCTACCGAGCAGGGGTATATTTTGGCCACCTGGTGCAAGCGGCCCTTCTTGCATCGTTTGTCTGGGATGTCGTCATTGGGCTTTCTGCCGTGGTTGTTGTGGGGTTCTGGATCTTCGGAGCGATCCGCGGGCCACAACTCGATCGCGGGCAGGAACCGACCAGCGACTAGGCTCGGTCGCGAATACTTACTCACTAGGAGATGGCCCCCATGGCAGGACTCGAAGAAACACTGGTGCTTATTAAGCCTGACGGTGTAGCACGCAATCTCACCGGAGAAATTCTGTTGCGCATTGAATCCAAGGGTTATCAACTTGTCGACATTCGTATGGTTCAGCCTGATCGCGATCTTTTAGGCGCGCACTATGCCGAGCACGAAGGCAAGCCGTTTTATGAGCCTCTGGTCAACTTCATGGAATCTGGTCCTGTCGTAGCTATCAGGATCGCGGGCCATAGCGTGATTGGTGGTGTCCGTTCGTTATGTGGGGCAACAGATCCCACGGTGGCGCTGCCGGGAACCATTCGCGGTGACTTGGGCCGCGACTGGGGCCTCGCCGTCCAGCAAAACCTCATTCATGCCAGCGACTCGCAGGACTCGTCCGTGCGCGAGCTTGCGCTGTGGTTTGGCGCTTAGACCGAGAACAGCAGCGGGAACTGGATTAAAACCGCCAGCCCGATCACGGCGTAATTGATGACGACCAAGACCCACGAGTAGGGAAGCCATGCGGCTCCCCACTTCTTGAGGCGGGGCGACGAGCCCACAATGCCCTGCTTGAGCGCCCAGGGCAGCAAGATCCACCACAGCGGAATGTGGATGGCCCAGACCACCATGCAATACAGGCACAAGAGGCCGATCACAAAGACGGCTTCAAAAAACATCCACATCAGCCAGGCGTAGGAAGCAAAAACCCCGAGCACCATCACAATCCAAAAGGGCCTCTTGAAGGTGGCGCCCGCGAGCATCGCCGCCCCCACCATGGCTACAGCGATGTATCCCGCCACGCCGAAGAGCTGGTTGGGAGTGTCAAAAAACAGCGTGGCTTGAGCGCTTTGCATGACCCCGCCACAGGAAAAAAACGGGTTGACATCGCAGCTGGGTTTTTCGCCTGTCAGGGCGAGCTGGTAGCCCTCGCGAGCCAGAGTAAAGGCAGCAAACCACGCTCCCAACCCACTCACCAAAATGTACAAGGCCATGGACGTAGAACGCCTGGTTGGATAGCTCATCACATGGTTATGCTAGCTCACTCTATGCCTGGAAGGCAGATGTGCGATACTAGCCGTAGCTCTTCAACACGAAGTGGAGAAGTGCTCGCCAAAATTTCTCGGGTCATGGATCCGAATAAAGGGGATACCCCCACGAAACCCAAGTTTTTTCAGTGAGAACCTCTCGTTCCCGCTGCCAAAGCGTAATGGAGTTCCGGCCAATGACGCCAGGAGCCTCGTAAGGAGTCCACCAGAAATGGTGACAAAGAAAAACG
>JBLIEN010000004.1:0-31616 GCA_047633115.1 Pontimonas sp. | reverse complement strand
ACCCCGGGGCCTCAGCAGAATGTGCCATCCGCTACGAGTCCGAGCGAGGCGCACGTCGGTCTGACACACCCTCTCCCACGCCTCACATGCGATCAGACGCACCATGGGATGAATTGCCGGGTAAGTTCCCCCAAACACCCATCAGTCGGTCTGCTAACCCACGTGCGTGGCGCACACAGCCTGTCATGCCAGGCTCAAACGGATCTGCGCGATCAACCTTGGCGCAAGCAGCCGCAGCGCCGTCCGCAGCGTCTCAATCTCCAGGCCGCGCTAGCAGCGCTGTTCGTACTTCGCGCCGCAGCACCTTGCCGATGAGGGAGCGAGGCAGGTCGTCAACAGCGACGATGCGCTGGGGAACTTTGTACCCAGCCAGGCGGGAGCGCATGTGAGTGCGCAACCCGGAAACGTCGAGTGTCGCACCGGGGGCGAGCACCACCGCGGCAGCCACAGACTCGCCACCGCTTCCGGTGGGTAATCCGACGACTGCGGCATCCACAACCGAAGGGTGCGAGACGAGCGTCACTTCGACCTCGGACGGGGCCACATTAAATCCTCCAACAATCACCAGTTCCTTGAGCCTGTCAACGATGGTCACGAAACCGGATTCATCGACGCGCACAATGTCACCTGTGCGTAACCAGCCTCCGGGAAGCAGCGTTTCGCGGGTCTCGGCAGGCCGATTCCAATACCCACCAAAAACCTGAGGACCGCGCAGTAACAACTCTCCCTCCTCACCCGGCCCGCGATCATGGTCAGAATCTTCTGGGTCAATCACCCGAATCTCCGTACTGGGAAATGGCACGCCCACCGCTCCTGGTCGCCGAGTCGGCCCCATCGGGTTACCGACTGCTACCGGAGAGGTCTCGGTCATGCCGTATCCCTCGATCAGCAAGCCCCCCGTCGCCTCCTCCCACACGCGCACCGTCTCCACCGGCAGGCTCATGGCTCCGGAAATGGAGAAGCGGATGCCGCGTAAACTCACCTTCTTCTCAGCAGCAGCCTCAGCAAGGCGTTCGTAAATCGGCGGGACCGCGGGAAGGAACGTCGCTGGCGCACTGCGCATCGCCGTGAGCACCAGGCCAGGAGTGAATTTCGGGAAAAGCACGAGGCGGGCCCCGATGCTCATCGCGAAGGTCATGCAAAGTGTGAGCCCGTAGGCGTGGAACATGGGCAATACGGCGTAAACAACCTCGCGCCCGAGGATGAGGCCCGGTACCCATGCTTGCCCCTGCGCGGCATTCGCACGCAGGTTGCGGTGAGTGAGAATCGCACCCTTAGGCGACCCGGTTGTGCCACTCGTGTACTGGAGCACGGCAATATCGTCAAGCGCGGGCTTCGGGAGCGTGCGCGTAAGCGGTCGAGACTTCGCCAAATCGCGCCACGCCATCGCACCGCGCGCGAGCTCCCCCGACGTCAGTGCGCCCCGCGCAGTCCGAGCTTTCGCAAGGGGCAACCTCAGGGCAAGCCGTTTAATCCACGGCATCCCCAGCGTGATGTCGACTGAGACCACCTTCGTGACGCCGAGATCAGCGGGAAAATCGAGCACTGCGGGAACTACTTTGTCCCACACCATCGCCACGCTTGCCCCGTGGTCCTCAAACTGGTGTCGTAACTCGCGTTGGGTGTAGAGCGGATTGTGCTCTACGACGATTGCTCCGAGCCTCAACACGGCATAGAACGCAATCACGTGCTGAGGGCAGTTGGGGAGGACGAGGGCAACCCGGTCGCCATGGCCCACACCGAGTTTCTGCAGGCCCGCAGCTACTCGAGAAACTTCGCGACCAAGCTCACGGTAGGTCCTCGTCCTCCCGAAGAAGTCCAGGGCCACTTTCCGCCTATAGCGCTTCACCGATGCCTCGAGCATGTCGGTGAGCGTCTGCGTTGGCGCCGGAATATCGGAGGGCACTCCCTCCGGATAGGAGGACAACCATGGACGACTATCAAAAAAGCTCATGGGGACATTGTCGCTGCGCGGGATCACAAAACGGTGTGAGTGTCCGCGTAGCGAAAAATAGCTCTGAACAAAGAAAAGACCCGGTCAGCTACCTGACCGGGTCTTTCAGTTCGTTGCGGGGGCAGGATTTGAACCTACGACCTCTGGGTTATGAGCCCAGCGAGCTACCGAACTGCTCCACCCCGCGGCATGAGAACATGCTAACACGGTGGAGCCTTTCGATGCTTACTGGTTGCTCAGGACCAACGCGCGATCAAGAGCCTCGGTCAATCGACGATCAGCCTGGGCCGCGGCCACAAGATCATTCGCGCGATAGGCGGCTTCCCGATCGAGAAGAGCATCTCTGGCGTCAGAAAGAGCAGCTCGGAACTCCGAGGAGATCACAATTCCGGTGTCCGACTGCGTGTCAGGAGCTATCTCAGCGTCGGGAACGGGTGTGACATCAGCCGCACCTGAATCCCGCGCTTCCGCACTTGAATCTCCCGCTTCCGCTCCGGAGTCGCCCTCGAAGAGCGCATCGAGAGCCTCGTCTAACGTGTCCTCGAACGCAATTTTCTCTCCGAAGGAGACCAAAACTTTACGCAGCAAAGGATAGGAAGTATCGCCCGTTGAACGAACATAGACAGGTTGCACATAGAGCAGACCGCCACCGACGGGCAGGGTCAGCAAGTTACCTGAGATGACTTCGGTTTGCCCTTGGCGCAGCAGGTTCAACTGCTGGCCCACGTCAGGATCCGAGTCAAACTGTGCTTGGACCTGTCCCGGTCCCGGCACGGTTGTCTGCTTGGGCAGACGCAACAGGGTCAGTTCCCCATAATCAGGACCATAATCAGCATTGGCAGCCAGATATCCGTAAAGGACGTTTCTGGATGCTTCACCCGTCGCCCGAGGAATAAAGGTTGTGTAGAGCGAGAAAGAGGGCTCCTCACTTCCGGGCACCTGAAGCGTCAGGTAATAGGGGGGTTGGAGGCGAGGTGCGCCCGGGCTTGATACCGGATCATTGGGTGTAACCCACTCGTCCTCACTGGAATAGAACGTTCCCGGATCAGTCACGTGATAGGCACCCAAGATTGTGCGCTGTACCTTGAAGAAATCAGAGGGGTACCGCACGTGGGAAAGCAAGGCCTCTGACATCTCTGACTGGGGCGCAATGCTGGTCGGGAAAATCTTGGACCATGCTTTGAGCAGCGGATCTTCCGTGTCCCAGGCATAGAGCTTTACTTCACCCGAGTATGCATCGACCGTCGCCTTCACCGAGTTCCGCATGTAGTTCACGGTATCGAAAGCAATTTGAGGGGACGGCTGATACGTGTCAGCAATTGCCTCAGACACTTCCACTGGAGTGGAGTAGGGGTAGTCGCGGGAGGTTGTATACCCGTCAACAATCCACACCACGCGACCATCTACGACCGCAGGATATGGGTCATTGTCCAGCGTCAAGTACGGAGCAACCTTCTGTACGCGATCCGCGGGGTGGCGGTCATACAAGATTTGCGAATCCGTGGTGATCGCGTCAGAGAGAATAATCTGCTCCGACTGGAACTTCAGCGCATAAAGCAGCTGAGCGAAGAGCGAGTCAAGCTTCGGCCCACCATCGCCGTCGAACGTATAGGTGGCGTTGTTCTCGTTTCCTTCACCGCCGGAGGGAAAGTCAAGCTCGAGGGCAGGAGAGCCCTCTGGCCCACCTACAACCGAATAGGGCGGGGAATTCTCACCGAAGTAAATACGCGGTTCGTACTCGCCGAATGCGCCAGAAACCGGAATTCCTGATTCAAGGAAGCGAGGTTGCCCGTCTTCGGTCCTCTGGTTTCCATACGCCGCGACCATTCCATACCCGTGGGTATAAACGATCGTGTTGTTATACCAACTCTGGGTGTTCAGTCCGTTGAGGTTGATTTCGCGAGCGGCAAGCACCGTGTCCGTGCGCTCCCCATCGACGTCGTAGCGACCCACGTCGAGGTACTGCGGGAACTGGTAATACTGACGGAACTGCTCAAGCTGAGCGAATGCGTCCGTCACCAGAGCCGGGTCAATAATGCGGATGTTTGCAGTGGTTTCAGCAAACGCACGCAATGCCCCCGGAGAGGTATCCGTCGACGCCTCATACTCAATTTCCACCACATCGGCGATCCCGTAGGCATCGCGGGTGGCGTCAATATTTCGCTGGATGAAGTCCTGCTCCAGCGTCCTTGCGCTGGGGTTCACCTGGAAGCGCTGAACGATGGAGGGGTAACCCAAGCCGAGAACCAAGCCCGAGACGATGTAGAGCGCGGTTCCCACCACAGCGAGTCGCCACCGTCCGATGATGGCGGTCATCAAGAACAACACCGCTACAAGAACCGCGATACCGGCCATAATCGCCCGGGCAGGGATCGTGGCGCTGACCTCGGTGAATCCGGCACCGAAAGGCAGGAAGCCCCCGCCCCGAGAAACCAGAGTGTCGTACTGCTGCAGCCAAAGGTTAGATGCCTGAATGAGGAAGTAGAGGACCCCCAGGACGCCCAACTGAATCCGCATAGTGCGAGAGATGCGAAGCTCGCGACCGTTGAGGGAAATAGCGCCGTAAAGAAAGCCTGTGAGAGTAGCGGCGATAGCGGACAGGATCAAGATTGTCGAAGCGAAACCAATCACCGCAGTGAAGACGGGGAGCTCGAAGACGTAAAAGCCGATGTCGAGCCCAAACTCGGGGTCTACGCGACCAAACGGTTCGCGATTCATCCAGAGCAAGAACTGAGGCCAGCTTCCCGCAGTGCCCAAACCGGCAAACAGTGCCAACAGGGTCGGGACTCCGAGCATCGCAACCCGACGAATGGGATCAATAATTTGACGGTAGCGATCGAGCTCGGTGCTGAGCTTTGCGTAAACAGGCCGAAAGCGATAGGCCACGTTGATACTCAGCCATACGGGTATAAACATGGCGACGAAGCCAATGATAAACATGCTGACCGTGCCAACCCAGTTGGTGATGAGAACTTCGAGGTAACCCAGCTGGTCAAACCACAACACATCGGTGTAGAGCGACGCAAAAAGGAAGAAGGCTCCAAGGATGGCTCCAATCACCACCGCAGTGATGATGAGTGGCGCGCGACGGGCGTTTAATATTCCAGAGACTGCTTGAGACACGGGTAAAAGCCTTTCATGGCTGGGGTCAGAGTATTAGTGTACAAAAAAAGACCTGGGGGCGAAACCTACACACCAGGACATTTCGGTGGCGCGATCCCCTCGCGGATCGCTAGAAGCGCTTCAACGGCGTCATCCAGGGTGGCCACGGGGACGACGTCCAAGCCATCAGGAATGTGGCCCACCATGTCGGGACAGTTACCGATAGGAGCGATAAACCACGTGGCACCATCATCGAGCGCACCGTAGAGTTTGTGGCGGATTCCGCCAATACTCCCGACTTCTCCTTGGGCATCAATCGTTCCAGTGCCCGCAATGATAGCCCCGTTGGCAAGGTCTTCAGGTGTCATCATATCCACAATTCCGAGGGCAAAAAGAAGCCCTGCGCTGGGACCTCCCACATTGTCTAACGCAATGTCAATCTCGAGCGGGAAGTCGTATCGACCCGACACCAGAATGCCAATCATGGGGGCGGGGGATTGCCCTTGGGACATCCGCGGCTGGACCTCGATATCAACTTTGGCTCCGGACCGCTCGATGGCAATCGCGAGCACTGAGGTCACCCCCGAGTCGGCGATGATTTCGCGCAGTTGGGTCACCGTGTGGACCGGGATTCCCCCCGCGTTTGCGATGACGTCGCCTTCTAGCAAGACCCCCTCGCTGGGACCGCCCTCCAGAGCCTGATTCACCACCAGCATGCTGGTGTAAGGGACTCCGAGATAGCTCAACGCTGCGGCAATAGCCTCTTGCTGAGAATTTTCCATATCGATCTGTGCGGCCTCACGGTTTTGCTCCACCGAAAAACCCGGAGGGTAGGCCGCATCAACAGGAATCACCGTACGGGTGGGATCTATCCACCCCGCCATCACATCGAACCAGCCCGGCAAATTTTCCGGGTTACCCGACCGTGTGACTGTGGTGAGTCTCAGCTCCCCCGTCGTTTCGAACACTTGCTCGCCCGCAATAGTAATCAACGCCATGTCAGAATCCCCCGCCGGGACCGACCCAAGAGTGTCGTAGGTAGGTCCAGGGTTATCAATGACGTAGGGGGCAGGAAAAAAGGACAGGCCCAGCACAATCACACCGGTGAGGCCCAACATCAGCCAGCCCGCCCGACGGGAACGCCACTGCACACCAGGAGTTGGGTCGCGCGGTTCAAAAATGCTCATTGGGGCCGCTTTCTGTGGGTCAATCGGAAATTCTAACGGGGTCGCCCTGTGGGAAGCCTTCAGCGAAATAGGGTGAGGCTCATAAACCCTCGGAGTACATTGGGGGCATGGTAGACAAGTTCGAAGGAGAAATACCCGACTTTGGGGACGAGGACGCTCTTCGAGAAGCATTCCAGCGGTTCTTGCAGGGCGATGAAACCTTTGACCCGGCCGAACTCATGAAAGCTGCAGGCATTGATGTAAATGGCCCCGAACTCAAGGCCATGATGCAGCAGCTCGGCTCAGCTTTCGGCTCCGATGGCCTCCTGAAAACGACTGCATCACGTGACCACGCTGTCACCGTTGCCGGCGAAGGCTCCACCTCTCCAGATCCTGCCACCTCGCGAGAATTGAGCTCAGCAGCGAATGTCGCCACGCTCTGGTTGGGCGAAGTCACGAACATCGCTGAGCTGGCCGAAGCCCCCGTCATAGCGACCAGAACAGAGTGGGCGCGGCGAAGCTTGCCCGTGTGGGAAGAAATTTCTGAGCCTGTAGCCACTGCTATCCCACGCGCGGTCTCGGGCATGATGACCAGCCAAGCACCGGAGGCCGTCGCCGAGACCTTCGCCTCTCTTTCTGGCCAAATGGAAAAAGTCACGAAGGGGTTGTTTCACCTTCAACTGGCCCAAGTGGTCGGCAATCTTGGCAAGGAAGTGCTCTCTGGAGGGGATGTCGGCATTCCTCTTATCCACGGGAGCTCTGAGTACGATGTCCAGGCCATGCTGGTTGTTCAGAACATGCGCGAATTTTCCCAGGACCTCGATGTGCCGCTGGAGGAAGCAGACATCTATCTTGCGGTGCGAGAAGTTGCCCACGCCAGACTGTTTCGCCATGCCCGCTGGTTACGCCTTCACCTCATAAGCGCCATTCGGGATTTTGCCGCGGGCATCACCATCGATTCGGATTCGCTGATGAATCTTTCGGAAGATTTTGACCCCACCGATACCGAGGCGCTGACCGAACTCTTCACCAGCGGCGCCCTCCTCCCTGAGCGCTCCGAAGAGCAAAACCGCGCCCTCCACCGCCTTGAAACCATGCTCGCGTTGATTGAAGGGTGGGTGGACCACGTCACCGCTCTGGCCACCACTCGCTTACCCAAGGCTTCCTCTCTCGCCGAAACCATTCGCCGGCGCAGAGCGAGTGGCGGGCCGGCGGAACGGGCTTTTTCCACCCTTGTCGGCTTGGAGTTACGTCCCAGACGCCTTCGCGAAGCGAGCACGTTGTGGGAGCACATAACGCACGCTCTTGGGCCGGAAGCTCGAGACGCTCTCTGGCGCCACCCAGACTCTCTTCCTACCGATGCCGACTTGGAAAACCCCGCCGACTGTATTTCTCGCCTCAGCAACCCTGTCGCCGGGGACGAGATGGACCAGGCGCTCCAAGACTTACTCGAGGGTGAATCCGACTCCTAGGCCTGTGCATAGAGCGCGGCATGAGCCGCCGCTTCTGCGCCACTATCGCACTATGTCCTCCCCCGTCGTCACGATAGATCCGCGACTGCCCATCGTGTGGCAAAACCCGCACGCTGTTCAAATCGGTGTCGATCCAGCACGGGCCACTCTGATCGACGTTGATGATCGCGTGTTACCTCTGCTTCACGGTCTCCACCGAGGCGTGACCGTCTCAGGCGCCAGTCTGTTGGCCCGTGAGGCGGGATTAACGGTGTCGGAAACCGCCATCATTATGCACGCTCTCGCCCCAACATTCATCGCCCCGGAACCCCGTCCACTGCGCCCACTGCGTCTTCGCGGTGATAGCGCTCACCTCCCACATTTTGCTCAAGTGTGGCGCGACCTCGGCCACACTGTCTTCGATTCTCTCCCACTCGAGGACGGCGGAGGAAATAGCTCCCGCGAGGAAGCCGTCCTGATCGGAAATTTTGTGCTTGACCCCGCCCTCTATCGAGTGTGCCTGCAGAACGACACCGTTCACACCGCCGTCGTATTCCTGGATCAATCCCTCGTGATTGGGCCCCGAGTAACACCGGGGCAGGGGCCCTGTATGCACTGCGTGTGGCGCAATGCCTCGGATCGAAACCCCCATCACCTGGCGATCACGAGTCAGCTGTGGGGACAACGAGCCGCCACCGACACGAGGGAACTTGCCTCCTTGGCGGCCTGGCACGTCCGCGATCTCATCCACTCACCACGCCGGGGAGCAGTCCTCCGAATTGATGGGCTCACCAGAGTCGTGAGCGAAACCCGGGAAGAGCCTTCCGCTGAGTGTGCGTGTCGCGGACTGGACGGCCCGTCTAGGGCCGGCCCAGAGCTTCCAGAAAACGACTCATCTGGCGCATCCCAAAGCCCTCTTTTGCCCGTTCAGCCATAGAAAGCACCAGCTCATCCCTGGCTCGAGTCACGCCAACATAAAAAAGCCGCCGCTCCTCTTCGATAGCGTCCTCCGATGTGGCGTAGGAGATGGGGAACTGACCTTCAGCCAACCCGATCATGAACACCAGGGGCCATTCGCGTCCCTTAGCCGAGTGCACCGTGGTGAGCGTGACCGCTCCGACGCTTGGTGCGTCACCGGCGACTGACTTGTCACCAAGGACTGTGGAAAACTCCCGAAGAGTCATTCCAGCGGGCTGTGACCGGACAAGCTCGCGAAGAGCCACGAGGTCCTCATACCGTGAACGTTCTGCACCCTGATGGTCGGGTCCCGGGGTGCTCAAACCCAAGCCAAACAAAATGTCCTCGACAACGGTGATTAGCTCACCGGTTACACCAGCTACTGCGGCGCCTCGAATCTCCATGACCGCTCGTTTGTTGTGGCTTTCGTCAAAAAATGGCGTCGCCCCGCGGACCCGATAGCTCACCCCTCGCTGCGCGAGCGCTTTTTCGCACGCCAAGGATTGCGCGCCAAAGCGCATCAACACGGCGATGTCATCGGGCGACACTCCCGATTCGATCTTTGTCGCGATCATTGTCGCGACAAAGTGCGCTTCGGCCTGATCTGTCGAGGCAATATGGCGACGAAGCGGCGCGCCGGCCTGGGTGACAGGCTTCAAGCTCAAAGCGCCAGGCTTACCCATCACAACACTGTTGGCAGCATGAACAATTTCGGGGGTAGAACGGTAATTTCGCTCTAACTTCACCACGTGGGCTGTGGGATACCGGGTGGGGAAGTCCAAAAGGTAGCGACTACTCGCTCCCGCAAAAGTATAAATTGTCTGACTGGCATCGCCGACGACAACCAGATCTTCCTTCTCGCCCACCCACAAATCCAGCAGCCGTTGCTGGAGAGGCGAAACATCCTGGTACTCGTCCACCAGGATTGCCGAATACTGTGCTCGGACTTTCTCCAGAATTCTCTTGTCGTCCTCGAGCATCCCCACCATGGCTAGCAGGACGTCCTCAAAATCGATACGGGAGGCCTCGTCTTTGAGAACCTCATAGCGTTCGTGTATCCGGCCGAGCGCCTCCAAGGACAACCCGCCCGGGAGTCCTCCGATGCGACTTGCGCGTGCGTGGTGATACTGCTCAATGGTGAGCCCATGGATTTTTCGCCATTCAATTTCACTCGCGATATCGCGCAGGGTCGCTGTGTCGAGTTTGAGATGAAGACTGTCGAGCGCTTTCGCAATCACGCCCGCCTTGGAGGGCAGAATGTCCGGCAGATACCCTCCCGTAACCGTCGGCCAAAAATGCTGAAGTTGGCGAAGTGCCGCCGAGTGAAAAGTCCTCGCAGCGACCCCCCTCACTCCTAGTCCCCGCAACCTGCTCCCCATTTCACCGGCTGCTTTCGCTGTGAACGTGAGGGCGAGAACATTCTCGGCTTCATACTTACCCTCGGCGACCCCGTAGGCAATCCGATGGGTCAGCGCACGGGTTTTACCCGTTCCTGCACCCGCTAAAACACATAGCGGCTCATCCCAGGTGGTCGCCACCAGACGCTGTTGCTCGTCTAATCCGTTAAGAGCGTCGCTGGCGGTCATGGTCCGAGCTGGTCGGCTTCCCACCAGCTATCGATCATGGCCCTCGCAATCGAAGGCGGGCCAGGAAGCGTGATGCCGCTGTGACCATCGTGAAGGTCTTGTCGGCTAAACCATCGCAGGTCAATGATTTCTGTCCCATCAGGGCGCAAGTCATTGCGGTGTGCCGGGTCAAGCTCCGCTTGAAACCCCACCATGAGCGACGCGGGGAAAGGCCAGGGCTGTGACCCCATATACCGGGGGTTGGTCACGACCAGCCCTGATTCCTCCCACACTTCCCGGATTACTGCGGCCTCCAAGGATTCTCCCGGCTCCACAAAACCTGCGAGAAGTGAATAGCGATGCGATTCCCATAGGGCATTGCTGCCCAAAACAATGCGATCCTCCCCGTCGGTAATCAACGCGATAACTGCAGCGTCTGTTCGAGGGAAAAGATCTCGTCCCGTCTGAGCATCAACTCTGGTCCACCCTGCTTGTCCTGCCTGGGTGGCCGCACCGGTCCGAGGCGAGAAGCTGTGGGCGTCATGCCAGTTCGCTAGGGCGAGTGCCTCCACGACGATTCCTGAATCCAAATCATCGAGAGTGTGCGCGAGGGTCCTCGCGCTCATCCACCGGGTCACATCAGGCTCCAGGGCTTCGCCCACTGCATCATCAACGACGGCCGCTACGAGGCATGTTCCCGCGGCGATTCCCCGCACACGGTGCGTCGTCACTCCCAGATAGATGCGGTGGCGGGTGGCGGTGATTTCGGCGGGAGTAAAAAGCGCTAGGCGCGAAGGCGCTCCTTCGTCAAGCAGCGCCTCCCCTCGCCAAATTACGACAACCGTGGTCGTGGGGTCCGCCCACAGCGCCTCCAAAAACCCCGGGATTTTGCGCGAGACTGCGTCCCGATCGATGCGGGAGCGAGAGAGCGGCAAGCTGGAGGTTAACGACACATGTGCCTTTCTGGAAAACCCTGAAAAGGAGCCAAGAGACCCCTAAGCGTGGTGTGGCTATGCGCGAGGGGCACCCCTTCGGCGCTTACCCTGGTGCAATGAATCACACCCCTCTCATGCTATCGGCGCTCGCCACCAGCGCGGTGCAGGGGTTTCAAGCTGTGAGCGCCCAATCGCTTTCTACACCCGAGCGCGACGCCGCTCTGGTGCACGATGTGAACAACGTTGCGTGGTTGATCGAAATACCCCTCTCTGACGCCGATGCGCTCGCGCATTCCGACGATCTCTCTGCCACCAAGGCTCTCACCGAGGGTTTGAGATCGCGTTTGCCTTTCCAGGTCCCTAAAGTTTTGGGAACAACGCAGGTGGGCGCAAGAACACTGAGCGTGAGCGCCTATCTTCCCGGTCTTCCCCTCACCCCCCAGAGTGTGACCCCCGCGAGTGCAGCGAGTTTTGGCCAAACCCTTGCCGCTATTCATGCTCTCCCCACCAGCAGCATGGCCGACTTTGATCGCCCCGTTTTTTCGACCCTGGACGCGTTGCGCGAGTCCGCGGTCGTGGTGGATTCTGCTGCGGCGACTGGCCTTCTGCCCCAGTCCCTTCTTCGTCGTTGGGAAACAGCGTGTGAGGATCAGGGCCTCTGGCAGTGCGACGCCATGGCCATTCACGGCCAGGTTCAACTGGGCCGTTTCCTGACCGCAGACCACAAAGTTGTTGCCGTCGACGGTTGGACACGTTTTTCCCAGGGCGACCCCGCGCAGGACATGGCGTGGCTCACCACACCGGCCAACAGCGCCTTTGCCACCGCAGTGACCACCGCGTATCAACAGCAACGGCCCACAGCGGATCGTTGGATTATGCACCGTGCCAGGTTTTACGCTGAACTCGATGTTGCCCGTTGGCTCCTCCACGGCGTAGGTCTCGGAAACGAGACCATCGTCCGTGACGCTACCGACATGCTTGCTGCCCTTAACGATCGTGTCGCCGGCGACATGGACTCCGCTCTCACTGCGCGAATTAGCGATAGTAAGCACCCCATCACTGGGGTGTAGCAACCTTCAGGAGCGAAGAGCTTCCAGAATGAGGTTCTCGAACCTTTCTGCCCCGGGCAAGTCTCTCGGGGTGATGAGTGTGGGGCCCTCGGCAAACCAAAAACTTGCCTCGATCTGCTCCAGTGGCGTCGCGCTCCACCTCGACCAGGCGAGGCGGTACGCGGCCAGCTGAAGTGCTTTCGCAGCGAGCTCCTCATCACTGCTGGGCGCTTTGCCCGTTTTCCAGTCCACGATACGAACTCCGCGAGGGCCGGGGAAAACCGCGTCTATCTTGCAAATGATGATGTGGTCGCCCACGGGTAAGTGAAGTTCCGCCTCAATGGCCAGCGGAGCAAGAGAGGCGAACTCGGAGGCTGCAAAAGCTGCTTTCCACTCTTCCAAGGAAAGAGCGTCGTCCTCCACTATGTCGCCATCGCCCTCGTTGAGGAAGGGCCCCGGCACAGCGGTGTCAAAGCGCTCCTCCACAAAGCGGTGAAAAAGTGTGCCCCGCAGCGCGGCCCTATGGGGTTTCTGAGGAGTAGGCCGGGCGAGCGCTGCTCTAAACGCTGCCGGGTCCAGCACCAACCGTTCGAGCGAGGAGGCCGGGATGCGAACAGGAACGCTCAAATCATCAGAGGGCGGTCGCGGTGTGAGAAAACTCTCAGCGACCTGCGCGAGCCCCCGATCGTGGGGCACAGCGCTCTCGTCCCGGACCTTATTCAACTCTTCCTCCACGGCCCTGGCGGCTGCTTCCAGGGAGGGACGCCGCGAACCCAGCGGATCTGCCGGCCACAAAGATGCTCGGCGTTCTTCTTCTCTTGGTGCGGCATCGGGGAAAGGATTTTCGCCAACAGCAGGCACCAGGCCCGCCTCGACCAGCTCAACCAGGAACCGCGAGGGGTCGCGCGGCAGTACCTGGTGCGCCCAGTAGGAGCCCGTCAGCAGAAGGTGGGCTTTGGCTCTGGTGAGAGCCACGTACATCAGCCGACGCTCTTCAGCGAGCTGATGGGCGCGCATATCTTCCCGAAAGGCTTTCTCAGAGTCGGAGAGTTCCTTCTTCGAATCACTCTCCCGCCACGAAAAGACGGGCAGTGAGCGTCGATCCCCCCGAAAGTCATAGGGCAGTTCACCACCGGCAGTCCACCCTCCGAGACCTTTGGGTTTGCTGGGTAACTCGTCTTCGACCAGGCGGGGAAGGGCCACCAGGTCCCATTCCAGACCTTTTGCCCCGTGAATGGTCAACACTTGAACACAGCCAGCTTCTGGTTCTTCTGCGCGAGGAGAGAGATTGTCTTTGCGCTCTGCTTCATCAAGCCACTGAACAAAACCGGCTACCCCATCGTCATCGGCAAACGCCAGATACCCGGCGAGAGCTTCCATAAAGGCCTCTCTTGCCGCCATGGAAGACGTGCGTAGAGGGTGAGCCAGAAGTTCACTGTCGAGCCCAAGTTCGACCTCGATGGCGACCACAAGTTCGGCAACATCGCCAAAGCGCTGCGCCTGCAGCGAGACGAAGACGCGATGAGCATCGGCCAAACGGGTGAGCCCTTCGGGTGAATACAGCTTGCGTTGATGATGCTGCGCGGGGGCACCGGCAATGAAAAATAGTGCGTCAATCAGTCCGGCATGGTCCCCCGGCGCCACAGAAGCCTTCAAGGTGCGGGCAAAATCGGCCTCCAACTCTTCACCGTGTTCATCGCGCTTCGCAAGCCACTTCGCCGTGGTGGCCAAAGCGTGAACATCGGCCACGCCCAAACGCCATTTTCCTCCCGTGAGAAGACGAAGCAACTCTGTTTCTGCATGGGGGTGGGCCAACACCCGCAACGCACACACCACGTCCGCAATCGCCGGATCTTCCAATAATCCGCCAATGCCGAGCACGTGAACCGGAACTCCAGCATCGCCAAGTGCATCCACAAAAATTCGTTGATGGGCTCTGGCGCGGAGAATCACGGCAGCGCTGGGAGGACTAGTGCCCTGCAGGTGGCCGTGAAACCAGGCGGCAACAGCTTGTGCTTCTTCGAGGACCGTTGCGGGGAAGAGGACGTCGGGTACCAGGGAATTGGCGCCCTCGCGGGGTTTGAGAATTTCCGCTTGAGGTCCAGGCAACTCCCGCAGCGGGCCAGCGATGTGGTTGGCCGCATCCAACACAGCGGTCCCATTGCGCCAGGAGGTGGACAGAGTCGCAGCGTGAACGTGAGGACCAAAAGCGGTCTCAAAATCGACCAGGTTGGCGCTGCTGGCTCCTCTCCAGCCATAAATAGCCTGATGCGGATCACCCACGGCCATCACAGGATGCTCGCCAAAGATTTCAGAAAGCAGGCGCGTCTGCGCCACGGACGTGTCCTGATATTCATCGAGCAAGACCGCGCCAAAGCGCTCTCGTAATCCTTGCGACAGCGCAGGGAAGCGTTGCGCCAAATCCAGGGCAAAAGCGATTTGGTCGGAAAACTCGACAACCCCGCGCACCCTTTTCGCTTCGGCAACCTCTGCCACAAGGTCCACAAGTGTGGGCAACATCGAGACCTGTGAGACCCACTCTTCAACCTGGGCGTATTGCCCCTTTCCTCCGGGGGGAAGGTCAGACAAAGCCGAGAAATCAGAGATGAAGGCCTCCAACTCCCCCACAACGAGGGGGTTTTCGGACAGACGTTGCGAAAGCCTCCTCACCATCGTGGTGACGCGGGCAGGATCTAGGTCCCACGTTTCGAGAGCAGGATGAGAACTGCGCGCAACAATTCGCCTGGTTAAAGCCCAGGCGCTCGCCTCAGACAGCACGATTGCCTCGGGGTCTCGGCCCAGCAAAACGGCGTGGTCGCGATAGAGGCCTGCTGCAAACGCGTTATAGGTGGACACGGTTGGCCCTTCAAACTCGTCCAGGACAACGCCCGCGTTCGACGCCCCCAACTTCTCAAGGTGTGACCGGATGCGACGCGACAGTTCCCTGGCGGCCTTTTTGGTGAAAGTCAATCCCAGAACGCCAGAGGGCTCGACGTGAGAATTGGCAATGAGCCACAGCACTCTCTGCGACATAGTTTCAGTTTTTCCCGAACCGGCGCCGGCAATAATGCGAAAGGTACCCGCAGGATCGCCTTCAATAATCGCCTCCTGCTCCAGCGTGGGCACTCCGGAGCCGACAAGGGCTGCTAACTCTCCGGCGCTAAACATCTCCACACACCTGCCCTATCGCGTGCCAACGATGCCGGGCAGGCGAGCCTGGAGGTCCAAACGCGCGCGGTTCACCGGAGAACTCGTGGGAAGAGATCACCGCTGCTGCCTTTTCAATTCGCTCCAAAAACGCGTTCCGGCCTTCACTCGTGAGGGGAGCTTGCGCGGCTAAACGATAGGTTTTGCCGCGCACTCCTTGTTTGACAAAAAGCAAAACGGCGCCCGCTGAACCGGCGTCGCCGTGGTCCCAAAGTGTCGTTATCTCTGAGGATTCAAGGCCCATTTGATAAGCCAGCATTTGGGGATTATCCGCTACGCCCGCATCGGTTTGGTGGGCACCGGTTTTGAGATCAACAACGAGAATGTCCCCTGACGCAGTGGCTTCAAGGCGATCAATAACCCCGCGCACAACGACGTTTCCATGATGGATGCTGAAGAAAGCTTCTGTGGCCACCACGCTGGCACCTTCGCGGCGCCGGTCCCGGGTGTAATCGCCCAGGGCCGAGACCATGGTGAAAGCAAGACGACGCTGGTAGCTCTCAACCCAACCCGCCTCGTACTCGAGCTCACCAAAGCGCGCCTCCACTTCGTTCCACATGGCACTCGGGTCACCGTCGGGATGCTCCTCCCACGCCTGGTGAAGCAACAACCCGACGCCCCGGGCAGGCGCAGGATCGTTTCTCGCAACGGAGGAAAGAAACCAATCCAGCGGGGATTCCTCAATCGCGCCCAGGGCGGAGGGGGAAACGGGAATCTCTCCTTGTGTGTAGAGCCGCTCGGTGGTCGATATCGGCGCAAGGCCCCACCACGTATCGGGGTGCGCTCCAGGGATATTCCAGTGAGCAGCGAGCGCTAGATCGTGTGCAATGTCCGTCGTCGGTTTTCCCTCCTCCCCCGCGAGATAAAGCTCCCGGCGCAACCTGCCGACGACGGATCGTGGCGAAGCAGCGGGCTCTTTCTCGGGAGCGAGAGCCTCCGCATGTGCGGCAACGAGAGAAAAGAGTGCGCTGGGCTCGGATTCTTCGGATTGGGTCGCCGTAACGAGGAGTCTCTGGCATGCCCTGGAGGTAGCCAAAGCAAAGAGACGAAGCTCGTCGTCTTTCACCACTTTGGCTTCGTCAATGACCGCGTCATCAACACCGCGAAGTGCGGCGCCAAGGCGGTGGGATGCAAGGAGGGAGCCGCGCAAACGAAGATCTGGCCACACCCCATCCTCCACACCCGACACCACCACAAAGTCAAATTCTTGCCCCACAACGCCCGAGGGCGTGGAGACGACAACGGCGGGCCACAACGGGGCGGGCAACACAACATCGTTGGGCACTTCAGCGTTCAGGACGGAGTCGATGAAAACGCGCGCGCTCGCCCCGGGAGAAGTTTCACCAAAATCAGCCGCTTGAGAAAACAACGCCACTACCGCGTCAAGGGCGCGGTGCACCCCGGCTTGCCTCGTGGAGGGCTGATGGGCCATCCGCGCCCAACTTCGATGAGCACCGCTGCCTTCCCATAGGATCCACAACAGCTCAGCCACACTGGCATCGGGGGTCTCTCGAACCTTGGCTAAGACCGTCGCCAGCGTGTGCGCTTTTGACGCGATCTGTGTGTCATATAGAGCAAATCCACCACGGTGCCCCAGGGCTTTGGCCAGCATCACATCGACGGGTTGGTAGGGCTCCTCTGCTGGGGCGCTCTTGCGCAGGGCAAACCGCAGCCGCCGCAACTCTCGCTGAGTCATGGCGCCGTACAGACCACTCAGGGCTGACACCGCTTGGCGCGAAGTGAGTGGAAGGATGCCCAGGGCGAGCGCAAGGAGTTCAACCAATTCTTTCGCTGCTGGCTGGTCGCGCAACGTCGAGCCGGTCAGGCTTTGCCGGGCCGGAATACCCGCCAAGGTGAGGTCTCGAACAAGCTGCGTGACTCGTGACCCTCGCCGAGCAATCACAGCGATGCGCTGGGGTGGCGTGTTCTGATCAAGCTGGGATTCGCGAATAATTCTGGCGATGTTGAAGGCCTCCGCCTGGGAGCTAGGGGCCAACAGAGTGTGCACCACACCGGCGCGGTCTGCCCCGGCCGCTGCGCGCTGAGTCCCTGCCTGAGCGGCACCGATACGTGACGTGATTTCGGTGACCACCCTGCGGATGCCGGTGCCATGGCGAAACACTTGAGGTAACACCGCGGGGGTGAGACCCCATGCCGCGCCCAGATACGCGTGCCCCCCCGGCTCACTGCCGCGGAACGTATTGCCCGCCACATCGGGTTCGCTGACCACGGTAATTCCCACTCCCAGTCGGGATATCGTTTCCAACAGATAAAGTCCCGCCTGAGTGAGATCGTGCGCGTCATCCACCATCACGTGCCGAAGGCCGCTCCACTGCAGGGGAAGTCCCTCTTCTAGCGCTTCACGAGCCCTCGCAAAAATCTCGCCGCTATCAAAAGCACCGGGTCTTGCGCTGGCCATGACGCTCTGAAACTCTTCCCGGAATTCCGAAGCAGCTGTCCAATCAGGTCGCCTGGCCATGGTTGCGGCCCTGCGGATCTGGTCGCCGCTAGCGCCACTTTCCCCGGCGCGCGCCATCCATTCCCGAAGCTCCCCTCGGAATGCGCGAGTGCTACGAACATCGGGCCCCAGAGGTTCCGGCCAGGAAGGTCCCGACTGATCCTCCAGGTGACCCCCCAGCAACGCCTCGATATCGACATCGATCTGACTTGCCTTCATCAAATCGGGGGGAGGTAAACCTTTGTCGCGGTGGTAGTCCTGAACACAAGAAAAGGCCAGAGCGGCCAGGGATCGAACCCGTGCTCCCTGGGTGGTGATCCCTAGCCTCACTCCTACAGCGTCTCGGAGCGAGCTCGCCTGGATTCTGGTGGGAGTCACGATGATGAGGGAATCTGCGCTGTGGCCCTGCGCAAGCAGCGCCTCGAAGCGTCGCACCAAGATCTCTGTCTTGCCTGAGCCAGGTGCACCCAGGAGAATCGCATGCTGAGACCCCGGTGCATCCAGCACGGTCGAGGGGTCAGGTTTGTCCATCACCTTCGAGGCTAATCCACACAGGTGACGTGCCCTACGCTAAAGGTGTGGAAATACGCATTGGAATTATCAACACGGCCCGCGAACTCGTCATTCAGACGGCCGCGAGCACGACAGAGCTGGAGAAGGCGATCGCCGAGGGCCTTAAGACCGACAACGGCACCATTCGGTTTGAGGACGAAAAGGGCCACATCTTCGTGGTGGCTTCGCGGAATCTTGGCTACGTTGAAATAGGCGTGGAGAAGACGAGGAAGATCGGCTTCGCACCCTAACCATGGCTGTCAATCTGGTCTTCGTTATCGCCGCTTCCGCCCTTCTCGGGCTTTCGCTGCGCTACGTCTTACCCAAACGTGATCGATTTGGAATCGCCCTCACGCCCTCTCTGGGCGTGATAGCTGGTTCCCTGGGCTGGGCGGGATCCATGTGGATGGGTCTCAGCCCCGATGGGCTTTGGGGCTGGATAATTTCGCTGGGACTCGCAGCTCTCGCACCGGTCGTCGTCGGACTGATGCTTCCCGCTCGCCGCGACGCGAGCGATGCGGCACTGTGGAACAGCCTGGCTCGCTAACTAAGCAGTTAGCCCCACGCGATCCAGTCGCCTGGTGTGGTGCGCGACCACTTCGGTGAATACCGGCTCCAGCGGAACCTCCGTGTCTGTCGATGCGCGTGCTCTGGCCGAGAGGGCCCCACGACACAGCAGCATCACATCGCCCACAAGGCGGCGTGACCACAGGCTTACCGTGGAGCGGTAGCGATCATCGGATTCCAGCAACCTAGCGAGCACACCCGCCATCTGCTCTTCATCACCCTGGTCGCTCAGGATCTGTTGACATTTAGTGCGCAACGTTGCCGGTAGCCCATCGGCGAGTAAGTGCCAAAAGTCTCTTGTGAACCCTGTCACCACGTAGCAGGTAGTGACCTGTTCATGCCAGCGTTGGGTGCCAAAGCGGGACATGTGCGCTGAAAGTGATTCCCGCGCAGGAGCTAACGCCACAGGGACATCGTCCACATAGTCGAATAAAACCGCATGAAATGCTCGGTAACGATCCATGGCGCGTCCAGAGGCGCTCATGAGCGCATCGGCATCCTGAGTAGACCATGCGTCCTGTGCGCTGGCAGCAAGCATGGTGACGAGCGCGGCCTGGAGGCTCGTGATGCCCGCCAAATAGTCCGCAGCCGGCGGGGCAAGTGCCCCCACGTCAACCTTGCTCGAGAGAGCACCGGAGGTTATTTTTTGCAACGAAGGCTTGGCTTTCGCGTTTTTTTTCTGCCAGAACACCATCGGCCTATCTTAGCTGTGAGCACAAAAAATGCGCCACGCAAGGCGCGCCAGGTACACTGGTAAAAAATCTAAAGACGAGGAATATCTAACACGTGAATTTTTCCGACCTCGGTATTGACACCGACATGGTCGAGGCCCTCGAAGCCAAAGGAATTATCGAACCGTTTCCCATTCAGGAGCAAACGATTCCTATCGCACTCACAGGCCAAGACATCATTGGACAAGCAAAAACAGGCACGGGCAAAACCTTTGGTTTTGGCTTGCCCCTCATTCAATCCCTCGGTGAAGACCCCGGCCCTGGGGTTCAAGCTCTGATAGTAGTTCCCACGAGGGAGCTCGCTGTGCAGGTGACAGAGGATTTAGTCCTCGCCGCCGGTAATCGCAGCACCACAGTGGTATCTATCTATGGCGGTAAAGCCTACGAAGGGCAGATCGAAGCTTTGAAAGCGGGAGCACAAATCGTGGTGGGAACTCCGGGTCGTCTTCTCGACTTGGCAAGCCAACGACTCTTGTCGCTGGCGAACGTTTCAGTCATGGTCCTCGACGAGGCCGACAAGATGCTTGATTTGGGCTTCCTGCCCGATGTCGAGCGCCTCTTTGCCCAAACCTCATCCACGCGTCACACCATGCTTTTTTCGGCAACTATGCCGGGGCCTGTGGTGACACTGGCCCGGCGCTTCATGACCAAGCCGATCCACATTCGGGCTACGTCACCCGATGAGAGCATTACGCAGGCAAATATTAAACACTTCGTGTATCGCGCTCACGCGCTCGATAAGGACGAAGTCATCGGACGGATATTACAGGCGGAAGGTCGCGGCAAGACGGTCGTTTTCACCCGCACAAAACGCGCAGCTGCACGGTTGATGGAAGAACTCAATGACCGCGGCTTCTCCGCTGGCGCGGTGCACGGCGACCTCAGCCAGGACGCCCGAGAGCGCTCGATGGCGGCTTTCAAAGCCGGCAAAAAAGATGTCCTCATTGCCACCGACGTTGCGGCGAGGGGAATCGACGTGGAGGATGTCACTCACGTGATCAACCACACCATCCCCGAAGACGACAAAGCGTACTTGCATCGCGTGGGACGCACGGGTCGTGCAGGGAAGACAGGGATTGCCGTGACGTTCGTGGATTGGGATGACCTGCATAAGTGGGCTCTCATCAACAAAGCCCTAGAAATGGGAATTCCCGAACCGGTAGAAACCTATTCCTCCTCACCCCACTTCTTTGCGGACCTCGACATTGCGCCGGGTACGAAGGGGCGCCTCAATAACACCCCCATTCCTCTCAAGGAAAAGCGGGCGGGCCAGCCCCGCACCTCTGCTCCATCGAAGCCCTCCAGGACCACGTCCGGTGCAGAATCCACGGACAACGCAACTCCACGCGGTTCTCGGCAGCGCCAGCGCCGCCGTACGTCTCCCTAGAGAAGAGGTGCGGTCCCTGTGGCGGCATCAAGGATGCGGTACAACTGAGTTTCTTCAGTGAGATTTTCCCCCAGAGCATTGGGCTTTTTGGTGCCGTGAAAGTCACTAGAGCCAGTGACAATGAGGTTCAGCTCGTGAGCAATCCACCCCAATACTTCTTTGCCCTGCTCTGTGTTTTCCCGGTGGTGGATTTCCAGCCCCGCTAAACCCTGTTCAACTAGGGCGGCATAGTCCGCTCGGATACCGTCTCGGCCTTGCTGGTGGTCCACCGCGCTGGGACGCTGGCCCGCGCAGGGGTGGGCCAGGATGGGAACACCGCCGGCCTGAGTAATGATGTCCAGCCCTTTCTCCAACGATGGCGCATAGTGCGGAACGTGATAAGGGCCATCGCCGCGCAGCGGCCCCGCAAACGCCTGCGTGGTGTCCAGAAAGTAGCCTTTCTCAATCAGAACATCTGCGATGTGGGGGCGCCCAGCCGTAGCACCGGGAGGAATATGAGCAGCAACTTCCTCCCACGTGATGTCAAAATCAACGGCAATTTTCTCGACCATCTGTTGCAAACGATGATCTCGATGGGCGCGAATTTTCTCCGTTTCGGCTGCGAGGGAAGGGTGCCGTGAATCGGGCAGATATCCCAGCAGATGGACGCTTCGCGGCGGCGCACCCGGGGACAAGACTTGGCAACTCAACTCGATGGCGGGAATGACGGTAAGGCCTGTTCCGGCGCATGCGGTGCTCGCTTCGCTCCATCCGCTCGCGGTGTCATGATCGCTAAGACCCAGGACCTCCAAGCCGGCCGCAAGCGCATGCTCCACAAGCTCGGTAGGGCTGTCCGCGCCATCAGATGCTGTGGTGTGGGCGTGAAGGTCTATTCGCAATGGCACTCCCCCATGCTAGGTGCCACACTGGAGCAATGGCGAAAAATCCTTCCTCGGAGGCCGACGACAACCGCGCGTCCCCCATTTCCGAGGCTTTTAGCGATTTCATTCGCTCCGGCTGGGCGACCCACACTCCTGCTCCCGCCACCGCGTGGGCAGTGGCTTCTTACGCCGCTGGGCGACGAAAGAACATCAGCAAGCAGTTCCCGGAAAAGACTCTTCTTTTTCCCGCGGGTGCCACTAAACAGCGCTCCAACGACACGGATTACCCTTTTCGCCCGCACAGCGCCTTCACGTACTTCACGGGGTGGGGGTTCTCCGCACTTCCGGACAGCGTTTTATGGGGAACGCCAACGGACAACGGCCACCACTGGAGCCTCGTCATGCGACCCCCTGCCCCCCGCACGAGCGACGAGTTTTATGCCAGAGCCGATATTGGAGAATTCTGGACAGGGAGGCGGCCTTCCCTGGAAGAGGTCAGGATCTGGCTGGGCCTGGACACCCTGGACATCGCTGGTTTTGTGCTCGAAGAAGCCCTCATCGGTGACGCAGGTATCATCCGTGAATCCGACCCTGGCCTCACGGCAGCGCTCGACTTGTTCCGCAAAACACCCTCAGACCACCACCCTGTCGATGAAGACTTGGCCCGCGCTGCCAGTGAAATGCGACTGGTGAAGGATTCTCTCGAAATTTCAGAACTCCAGGAAGCCGTTCAGGCCACCCATCGCGGGTTCGCCGACATCATTGCCGCGCTGCCTGGCGCCGTGGGCCACGAACGGGGAGAGCGCGTGGTGGAGGGAGCTTTCAACTCCAGAGCCCGCATCGAGGGCAACGGGGTGGGGTATGACTCAATCGTGGCCAGTGGTTCCCACGCCTGCATTTTGCATTGGGTCACCAACGACGGGCCGATTCGCGACGGCGATTTGCTTCTGATTGATGCAGGGGTCGAACGAGATTCTCTCTACACCGCGGATATCACCCGGACTCTTCCCGTGAACGGTCGCTTTAGCCCCACCCAGCGTGAAGTGTATGAGGCCGTGCTCGAGGCCGCAGACGCCGCCTTTGCCATCGTGAAACCTGGGGTTGTTTTTAGGGAGCTGCACGAGGCTGCGATGCAGGTGATCGCCCGTCGGGTCAGCGAGTGGGGGTTACTGCCGCTGTCTTTGGAGGAGACGCTCCAGACAGACGGCCAGCTTCATCGTCGATACATGATCCATGGGACCAGCCACCATCTAGGACTCGATGTTCACGACTGCGCTGGAGCTCGCAAGGATATGTACATCGACGGAGTCCTCAGAGCGGGCATGGTCTTCACCATAGAGCCCGGACTGTATTTCCAACCCGATGACGAAACTGTACCTACGAAGTGGCGGGGAATAGGTGTCCGCATTGAGGACAACATTCTGGTGACCCCAGAGGGCGGCCTCAACCTGTCGGCGGAGATCCCCCGAACTCCGGACGCTATCCAGGCGTGGATGGCCCGCTAACCGCTCGGTAGACTTGGGGTGCCAGCGGGAGTGGTGAAATTGGCAGACACGCAGGATTTAGGATCCTGTGCCTTCGGGCGTGTGGGTTCAAGTCCCACCTTCCGCACGGGGGCTGTTGCGCCCCAAAGCTCTGGCAAAGCCCTTCACCTGGAGAGGGGCTTTGCCAAACGTTCGGGTAGCGTGTCGGTGCGGGTGTCCCCCGCCCCTGGCGGCAGAACTCCCTCCACAAAAACACGCCGCGGACATACGCTCTCACCGGACACCATGAGACGTTTTCCGCATGATCCCCCTGATTGTGGTGCTCCTCATGGGGCTCATCCCCCCGCCGCCAGAAGCCGTGTGGGAATGGCCCACGAGCGGTGAACACCTGATTCTTCGAGATTTCAGTGCTCCCCTCACCCCCTGGGGCGCCGGACACCGCGGGCTCGATATCGCGGCCGAGGACCCCGACATTGTCGCCCCGACCGGAGGGACCATCAGTTTTAGCGGGTGGGTGGTCAATCGTGGAGTACTCACCATCACGACCCCGGAGGGCAGGCGCATCAGCATGGAGCCGGTCTCCCCCTCGGTCGAAAGCGGCAATCAGGTGCGCCGCGGCGAGGTCATCGCACGCGTGGAGCCAGGGCACTGTGCGACACTGTGCCTGCACCTGGGGCTTCGCGTAGGGGAAGACTATCGGTCGCCCCGAAGGGAACTCGGGGTCCTGCAGAGGGCGAGATTGCTCCCCTGGGTATCCACTCCCTAGGCGCGCGGGTGCGCCTTGTCATACGCACCCCTGAGCCGCTCAGTGGACACGTGCGTGTAAATCTGTGTGGTGCCCAAAGAGGCATGCCCCAAGAGTTCTTGCACGCTTCGCAAATCTGCCCCCCCATCCAACAGGTGGGTGGCTGCGGTGTGCCGAAGGGTGTGAGGGCCAAGCCCTCCTGTCCCCGGCAGATCGGCTAAAAGCCGTGCCACCACCTGATAGACGGAGCGCGACCCCACCGGTTTCCCAGTGGTCGAAAGAAAGACCACGTCCCCCGACAGCTCTCGTGCAAGGCGGGTGCGCCCGTGCTCAAGGTAGTGCTCTATCGACCGCTGTGCTGGGAGCCCCAAAGGGATCACGCGCTCCTTGTCACCTTTTCCTCGCACCCGAACCGTGAGGGACGCCAGGTCCATCCGAGACAGCGTGAGCGATGTCAATTCGCCAACCCGCATAGCGGTCGCATAGAGCAACTCCACCATGGCTGCGTTCCGGAGCGCGATAGGGTCGCTCGTGCTGGCGGCGTCCTGCAGACCCTGGAGGACGTGGTTTATTTGAGAGCGAGTGAGCACTCGGGGCAAGGATTGGGGTGCTTTGGGAGCGCGGAGTCGCACTCCCAGGTCCCCTGTCGTGTGGTGGTTGATCCCGAGCCACCGGGTGAAGCCTTTGAGTGAGGACACTTTACGCCGCAACGAGGATGCCGCCATGCCTGACTCCGCCAGGGACCACACCCACGAGCGACACAGCTCCGTATCGAGCTCAGCAGCATCAACCACTCGGTGGGTGACAAGAAACTCCACGAACTGGTCCAGATCACCCTGATAGGCGAGAAGGGAGTTTTCGGACAAGCGACGACTCTGCGCAAGCGTGTGGCAATACGAGCGAGAAGCTGCCAGCAGGGTGGTCATCAGGAACCGGATTGAACCTGGTCTGCGCGAGTGTTGAACGCGGAGTTTTTCTGTGAAAACATCGCGCGACGCTCTTGAGCGCTCATGGCACTGACGACCGAGCGATAGCTCGCGTCGTAGGACAAGATTTCCTTAACATCCTCCAAAGGCACCTCGGAGAACACCACCTGGTCGGGATAGACGTGCACCAGGGATGCTGCCACACCGGTGGTCTTTGCAGAGAAAATTGTGCTGGCTGGCCCGATGAGGTCAATGTTGTAACACGCGGCGGCAGCCACGGAAATGGGCACTCCAGCAAAAGTAGAAAACGTGGAGTAGTGCAGGTGACCGGCAAGAATTCCCCGGACATCTGTTCCGCGAATCACCTCTGCCAGTGCAGCTTGATTCTCCAGCTCGATCAGCCCCATCAACTCGATGGGGGTGGGAATTGGCGGGTGGTGAAGCGCGAGCAGCGTTCCCTTGCCGGCAGGAGTTTCTAGCTCGAGGGCCAACCATGCGAGTTGGTCTCTGGTGAGCTCGCCGTGATGAAACCCCGGCACCGAGGAATCTAAAACGATGATGCGGAGGCCTCCGGCCCAATAGACCGCGTCTTGGGGGGCTGTGGTGGCAGCAGCGTCCATCAGAACCGAGGAGAAAGGTTCACGCTCATCGTGATTGCCCATCACCCACAGCAGTTGGGCGCCCAGCTTCTTAGCCCACGGTTCCACGAGGGAACGCAAACGCTCATAGGCTTGTTCTTCTCCGCGGTCTGCCAAGTCACCGGTGAACACGAGAGCATCAATAGGTAACCCGCTGGCCACCAAGCGTTCCAGGAGAATGGCTAAAGGTCCCTCAGAATCAATGGAGCCAAACAATTTGGCATCACCTGCCAGCAGGTGTGTGTCGCTAATGTGCACCACAATGTGTTCGGCTTCGGGATGCTGGCTAAACGCGCTCATTCCCCCAGCTTAGGTGAGTGGGTGGGGACACCGGGGAGCAAAAATCCCACATCGGCGGGCTCCGTAAGCACCATGGCGCCTTGTTCTCGAACAATGCGAAAACACCCCCTGGCGTGTTTGTCTTCCCATCGACCGGGCACCACGCCAATTTCTCGCCCCAGCCCTGCTGCGTGATGGGCGGTGTTAATCGCTCCCGAACGGTGTGCTGCTTCGACCACCACCACCGCATACGAAAGCGCTGCAATGAGACGGTTTCTCGCAAGGAACCGCTCGGGCCGAATCCTCATTCCACACGGCGCTTCCGACAACACCACTCCGCGTTCGGCAATATGTGTCATCAGGGACACGTTGTCAGAGGGGTACACCGCTTCCAACCCTCCGGCAAGAACCGCGATAGGCACCCGCCGATGGGCAAGGGAAGCCTGGTGAGCGATGGAATCGATCCCTAAGGCTCCGCCGGACACGATGCCCACGCCATCGCACCACGCCCCTTGGACAATGGCGGTGGTGTGGGCGAGACCAGCCCCCGTAGGGTGTCTGCTTCCCACCACCGCCAGCGCTTCTCTACCCCGGGCGACCACGCCTGGGTCTCCTCGCGCCCAGAGGCTCACAGGCGCCGCCGGCCCCAGGTCGTTCATCCGCGCAGGCCACAGGGGATCCCCCGAGCCCATCACCTGGATTCCTGCGTGGTGTTGCTTCTGGTGGGAAGCCTGCACCTGGTCGGGGTCAAATCGGGCACGCCACCGCTCGAGTTGAGCGTAATCCGCGGGAAAAATATCCTCGGCGAGGCCGGTGAGCACGCTGGTTGGTGACATCGTTGACGCCACCATGTGGGCTGCGTCTTCGACGCCGTGGCGCCGCGTCAGAGCCCATGCAAGGCCATCACCGGGGTGAGCCATGAAACCCCAGGCGATACGAGCGAGTGTTTCTGATCCCATGGGGGCACGCTGACAGAAACCGAGCGGACACAGCGCCGAGCGAGCGGGAGGGGAAAATCCAGGTGACAACGCGGATGTGTGGACACCTTATTCGTCGAGTGCGAGCTCCGTGGGGAGCTTCAAATCTTTGCTCCCCAACTCCTCCACATTTACGTCCTTGAAAGTTAGGACAGTGACCGAGGACACAAAACGATCAGCCCGATACACATCCCACACCCAGACGTCCTTCAAAGTGAGCTCAAAATAGAAGTCCGCGCCGCGCTCTTTGACTTCCCGGGTGACCTCATTGGCGAGATAGAACCGACGCTCCGTTTCTACGACATAGCGAAACTGGCTCACAATATCGCGATACTCGCGATAGAGGGCAAGCTCGACCTCCCGGTCGTAGTCTTCAAAGTCTTCGGGTTGCATGGTGCCTGGAGTCTAGTGAAGCTGAAAGAACTAGAAGTGAATCCACGTGCGCCGATGAAGTGACGTGACGCCGTGTTCGCTAATCGCATCGCGATGACCCGCCGAGCCGTAACCCTTGTTGCTGGCAAACCCATACTCCGGATACTTCGCCGCGTGCTCGATCATGACGTTATCGCGATGAACCTTGGCGATGACAGACGCCGCTGCCACGGACACACAATCCCGGTCCGCCTTTTCCTTCGTCACCACAGCCAGGGGGTGAGGCAGACGGGGTGTCACGAAATCGTTGCTGCCATCGAGCAATAATACCGAAGATCCCACCGCAACGCCCTGTCGGGCCAATTCCTGAAGCCCTCTGACCACGGCGGTCGCGAGGGCTTTCATAATTCCACCCTCATCAATTTCCTGGGCGCTGGCCTCGCCCAGTGCACAATAGGAAAAAGACTCTCGCACGGCCTGGGCAATGGCGGGCCGCTTTTTTTCACTCAGTGCCTTGGAATCACGCAAACCCTCAGGCCACGCCTTCTGAGAAGGCTCCCAAACAACCAAACCGATGACGACAGGCCCTGCAAGAGGGCCCCGCCCGACTTCGTCACACCCAATCACACGGGGATACCCGCGAGCCGCCAGCTTCTCTTCGCTGGCGAGGGTGGGGGTGGCCCTAGAAATCAGGGCAGTCTCGACTCGATACCGGAAAACACCGTGGGGTAATTCGACAACAACTCCCAGCGGTCCCGGGGCCACGAAATCACGATGGCGCGACCGACGACATTGTCCACCGGCACGAAACCGCCACCTGGCTTGTCCATGTTGCGCCTAGAATCTGCCGAGTTATAGCGGTTGTCCCCCATCACCCACAGCGCATCATCGGGGACCGTAATCGCAAAGTCGTTGCTACTGACCTTGGATACCCCGTCTGGAAGTTTTACGTAGCTCTCCGCTAACGGAATACCGTTGACCCTCATAGCGCCGAGTTCATCGCAGCAGACAATAGTGTCGCCTGGCAACCCGATGACCCTTTTCACCAAGTGTTTATTGTCATCGGGGCCAGTGAGACCGATAAACACCGAAACTCCATTGAGAACCCGAGAAAGCGGATCGTCTTCGCTCACCCCGGTTTGCGCAGAAAGCCATCCGCCAGGATCGACAAACACTACGACGTCCCCGCGATTGAGCTCAAACACCTGAGGAGTGAGCTGGCTCACGATAATACGATCATCGCGAATCAGCGTGGCTTCCATGGACTCGGTAGGAATGAAAAAAGACCGAATTAAAAAAGTCTTGACGACAAACGAAACCACCAAAGCTGCCAGGAGAATCACCACAACATCGCGCAGGAAACGCAGAATGACACGCAAGGGGGACCTCCGGTGCCTAGCCATCAGGAAGGGATGGAGAGCTGACATGTCACGGACATCTCCACACCAGACACAGAGGCCATGGGAGGAGTGCCTAGTCGGGCCAGGACTAAGATTGGCGCTTTTCGCGAATCTTGGCCTTCTTGCCGCGCAGGCTACGCAGGTAGTAGAGCTTCGCGCGACGAACGTCACCACGGGAAACGACCTCGATGTGGTCAATCACCGGAGAGTGGACCGGGAATGTACGCTCCACGCCCACCTGGAAGCTCACCTTGCGCACAATGAAGGTTTCGGTCACACCGTGACCGGAACGAGCAATGACGGCGCCTTGGAAGACCTGAATACGTGAGCGGGTGCCTTCCACAATGTTCACGTGAACCTTGACGGTGTCACCCGAACGAAAATCAGGAATATCGGACCGAAGTGATGCTTGGTCAACGAAATCGAGGGTTTGCATTGTGTCTCTTTTCTGCGCCGCCACAGGTCGCACGCGAATATGGGAGTGAGGCCAAACTGTGCCCCACCTGAAGTGGAGTGCTGCTCCCCTATGGCAGAGGCGCACGGTGGCACAATTACGTATTCTGTCACAAAATCTGCCAACTAGCTATCCACACTGAACTAGGGTGGGACACCTATGATTCCTCACCACTCCCCCGCCACCATTGAGCAGATGCGCCCTGTGGGCGCCTTTGTCGCCCATGTATTGCGCACCCTTGAGGAGAAAGCGATACCCGGAGTTTCCCTGCTCGATTTAGACGCTCTCGCTCACGACATGATTCGAGAAGTTGGCGCCACGAGCTGCTACATCGACTACCACCCCTCTTTTGGAGCTTCTCCCTTTGGGAAGGTGCTCTGCACCTCCGTCAACGCCGCCGCCCTTCATGGGCTCCCTCACGACTATGCACTGGTGAAAGGCGATCTCCTGTCGTTGGATTTTGCCGTCAGTCTGGGAGGCTGGGTTGCCGATTCCGCCGTCACCCTGGCGATCGGTGGAATCGGAACTCCGAGCGATAAGCGGCTCATTGACACCTGTGAAAAGGCTTTGGTTGCTGGTATCGCCCAAGCCCGCTCCGGGCACCGTCTGGGGGATATTTCGGCGGCAATTGGCGAGGTTTCGCGTCAGGCCGGATACCGGGTGAACACAGATTTTGGTGGCCATGGAGTGGGCCGCACCATGCACGAGGACCCGTCCATCCCCAATGACGGCCACCCCGGCACAGGCCCCAAACTCAAACCCGGAATGGTCTTCGCAATCGAACCGTGGCTCATGGAAAACACCGATGAGGTGTTTACCGAAGCCGATGGGTGGACCCTCACCAGTGTCGACGGGTCCCGCTCAGCGCACGTGGAACACACTGTCGTGGTCACGCGCGGCGACCCCCTGGTGCTTACCGCGCGAGACTAGTCGCGAAGTAACTCCGGACGGATAGCTTTCGTTCTCGAATAGGACTGCTCGGTGCGCCACGCTCGAATTGCTTCGTGATTGCCGTTGAGTAGCACCTCGGGAACGTCGAGTCCGCGCCACTGGCGAGGCTTAGTGAAACTGGGGTATTCCAGTAACCCGGATTCGTGGCTTTCTTCCGCCAAAGAGCCTGGGTTGCCCATGAACCCCGGGACGAGGCGAACAATCGCCTCCAGCATTGCCAGGACCGCGACTTCCCCACCATTAAGCACATAATCGCCGATGCTGAGCTCTCGAACCGTAACTTTACCTCCGTAGTAATCGACCACCCGCTGGTCAATTCCCTCGTAGCGACCACAGGCAAACACTAGGTGCGCTTCGGTGGCGAGTGACTTCGCCGTCTTCTGGGTGAAAAGCTCACCAGCAGGTGTGGGAACGATAAGAATGGTGCCCTCTTCCACCAGCGGATCAAGGGCCTCCCCCCACACAGCGGGGCTCATCACCATTCCGGCACCACCGCCATACGGAGTGTCGTCCACACTCTTGTGAACGCCGGAGGCCGCATCGCGCAGGTTGTGAACGTGAAGTTCGACCAACTGTGCTTTGGCAGCTTTGCCCATCAAAGACACCTTGAGAACATCGAAAATCTCCGGGAAGATACTGACGATGTCGACTTTCACGAGCTCGCGCCCTCCGATTCTTCCAGTGGCTCAAAAAGGCCGCCCGGAGGGGTAATGGTGACCGTGCCGCCCGCGATGTCGACGTGCGGGACAAAAACCTCCACAAAGGGCAAGAGGATTTCCGCTTCACCGGCCGAGATAACCAAAAGGTCTTGCGCCGGAAAATGTTCAAGCCTCAGGATTGTTCCCACACTGAGCCCGTCACGCATGACGGTCAGCCCGACAAGTTCGTGGTCAAACCACGCGTCCTTCTCCGTTGGCCTCGTCTCAGGGTCGTGCTCAATCCACAAAATAGCCTTGACAATACTTTCCGCACTATCGCGATCGTCAATACCGTCAAAAAAAGCGACCGGCGAAGAGTTCACTTCCCGAATACTGGCGAGCTTCACCGTCTTCCCAAACCAGGGTGAATCGGTGGGAACTTGAAGTTTGAATTCGCGCCCCACGACGAAGCGCAGTTGGGGATCATCCGTGTAGACCTCAAGCTTGAGCGCACCTTTGAGGCCGTGTGCCCTCACAAGCCTCGCCACGCGCAGCTCCACTCGCTCCGGCCTCGGTGCAGTGGGCGGGGAGCCAGCAGGCATTAGGAGTCGGTGTCGACGACGTCGACTCTGACCCGACGGCCATCTGCCAACGCATTTATGAGTGTTCGCAACGCCTTCGCGGTCCGTCCAGCACGACCAATCACGCGGCCCAAGTCATCCGGGTGAACACGCACCTCAAGCAATTCCCCGCGGGGAGTATCAACAACCGTCACACTGACCTCGTCCGGGTTATCAACGATTTCCCGGAC
>JBLIEN010000003.1:0-35486 GCA_047633115.1 Pontimonas sp. | reverse complement strand
GCGCTGGGGAAGGCAGCAACCAAGGTGTAGGACTTGTCTTCAGGACTGGTGACCTTCACCAAGAGCATGTGCTCGGCCATCCATCCTTCGTCCCGGCCAAGGACGGAGGCGATACGAAGAGCAAAAGCTTTTTTGGGAAGCAAAGCGTTTCCTCCGTAAGCAGAGCCAAAAGACCAAATTTCTCGTGTCTCGGGAAAGTGGGAAATGTATTTCGTGTCGTTGCATGGCCATGCGGCGTCGGTCTCGCCTGGCTCCAGCGGGGCACCCACCGTGTGGACGCATTTGACCCACGAGCGGTCCTCGTGGATGTCATCAAAGACGGCCCGAGTCACTCGAACCATCATGTGCAAACTGATGACGACGTAAGGGGAATCGGTGATCTGCACCCCGAGCCTTGCTAGGGGGGAACCCAGTGGCCCCATCGAAAACGGCACGACGTAAAGGGTGCGACCTTTCATGCTGCGGGCGGAAATGTCCCGCAGCGTCTGGCGCATTATGTCGGGGTCTTCCCAATGGTTTGTAGGTCCGGCATCGTCGGGGTCCACCGAGCAGATGAACGTCCTGGCTTCGACCCGCGCGACATCGCTGGGTTTGCTGCGAGCAAGGTAGGAATTGGGTCTTAATTGGGAATTGAGGGCGACGAGGGTGCCCTGCACCACCATGTCGTCAATGAGGCGCTTCGCCTCAGCGGCCGAGCCATCGCACCACACCACGGCGTCCGGAGTGGTGAGGGCCGAAATTTCTGAAACCCAAGCCTCCACATCCGCGGGAACGCGGAAGGAGTCTGCGGCGGAGTCGGTGTAAGTGCCGGTGAGTGAGTGGTCGAGTGCCATAGCCATTCTGATCTCCTTGAGCGTTGTTACTTCCACTCTGGTCAATAACCAGGGTCACGCCGGGTCAAAATGCGTGTCAAAAAGAGCTATTTTTGTTGTAGGGTCGATTTATGGTGGAAATACTGGCGCTAGGGCAACGAATGAGGCACTTTCGTCGGGCGGCAAATTTGACGCTGGAAGAACTCAGTGGGCGCATAGGTGTGACGCCTAGCCAACTCTCTCTGCTCGAGACAGGCAAGCGGGAGGCGAAAGTCAGTCTGCTGGCGGTGCTCAGCGCTGAACTAGGTGTTGAAATTTCCCAGTTACTTGATCAAACGCCCCCCAGTGAACGCGCTCAGCTCGAGCGTGAATGGGCGACAGCCCAAAGCGGACACCTTTTTTCTTCTCTCGGGGTCGCCCCGATTAAGGTGACGAAGTCGGTGGGGGACGGTTGCCTCCGAGTTCTCCTGAGCCTGCATTCCGAGTTGGTGCGCCGGGAAAAACGCGCCTTGGCGACCCCCGAGGAAGCCAGGCGAGCAAACACCCAGCTTCGGTTGGCTATGCGAGACATCGATAACTATCGCCCTGACCTTGAAATCCTCGCCGAAGATCTTGTGACAGCCGTGGGTCACACCACGGCGGGCGCCCTCACCCACCGCGAAGTAGCAATGATGGCAAAACGCTTAGGCCTGGAGATCGTCCACGTTGGAGACCTGCCACGAAGCGCGAGAAGCGTGACAGATTTGGAAAACGGGCGGATTTATCTTCCTCCGGCATCGATTCCCGGGGGTCACGGTTTGCGCTCACTCGCACTGCAAGCCATCGCCCACCAGGTCCTGGAGCACCGCGTTCCTGACAGCTACGAAGAATTCCTGCAACAACGCCTCGATATCAATTATTTTGCCGCCGCCTGTTTGATGCCACAAACGCAAGCCCTGGAGTTCCTCGCGCAGGCAAAAAAGGCGAAAAACCTCGCTGTGGAAGACTTCCGCGACGCCTTTGGGGTCACCCATGAGGCCGCGGGGCTGCGATTTATGAACCTGGCAACCACACACTTAGGCTTGCCCCTGCATTTCTTGCGGGTGGGGGATGACGGCGTTGTTTATAAGGCCTACGAAAATGACGGCCTTGCCCTGCCGGTTGATGTGACCGGGTCACCAGAAGGGCAGATCGTCTGCCGCCATTGGAGCGCCAGGGAAGCGTTTGTGCGAACCAACCGGACAACGGAGTACCACCAATTTACGGACACTCCGGAGGGAACCTTCTGGGAGTCAACACAGATAGGCACGTCGACCAGTGACGAATTTTCCATCACGGTGGGGGTGAGATTTGAAGATGCGAAATGGTTCCGTGGCCGCGACACCACCGGGCGAAAAGCCTCGCAGTGCCCGGACCCTGCCTGTTGCAGAAACGCCAGTGAGCCGATGCGCAGCAAATGGTCGGGCAAAGCGTGGACCAGTGCTCGGCTGCATGCTCACGTGTTGTCACCGCTTCGCGGAGGGATGTTTCCAGGCGTCGACGATGTGGAGCTCTTTGAGTTTCTCCGAAGCCACGAAAGTCCTGACGGGACGAAAGACTCCTAGAAAAAGTGCCCCCAGCAGGAATTGAACCTGCGGCCTTCTGCTCCGGAGGCAGACGCTCTATCCCCTGAGCTATGGGGGCTCTTGGGCTCCACCAGGATACAACCCCACGGCCGGGGGAAGAGACCCAGGGGTAAGATGCTCACTTGTGGATCCCCAGACGCTGTCAGCTCTCATAGCGGAATGCGCGATCTCCCGACTTCGCGCCCAGGGAGCCCAAGATGTACCCGATGTCATCGATGTTGGTCTCGAGCGGCCGCGACAAAAAGAGCATGGCGATTGGGCCACCTCCATCGCGTTGAAGGTGGCAAAACTTGGTGGGGATACTCCTCGGGATTTTGCCGCCGCGCTCGCGGGGGATGTTGAAGCTCTGGAAGGGGTCGCCAAGGCCGAGGTAGCGGGGCCCGGGTTTATTAACATCACCTTGGAAGCGGCCGCTGCTGGCCAACTGGTAGCCACCATCGTGACCGCGGGTGAAACCTATGGGCGCGGACGGGAACTTGCCGGGGAAACCATCAACGTCGAATTTGTGTCGGCTAATCCCACGGGGCCCCTCCACATCGGACACACCAGGTGGGCGGCGCTCGGCGATAGCCTCGTTCGGATTCTTCGAAGCGCTGGAGCGGACGTCACCAGTGAGTTTTATATCAATGATGCTGGCGCCCAAATGGACACGTTTGGCGAATCCATTGTGGCAAGTATCCACCAGGAGACACCGCCAGAGGGTGGCTATCACGGCGGGTACATAGCGGACCTGGCCGCCCGGGTACTCGAGCGGGCGCCCGGTTTAGCCTCACAACCCAGGCCGGAACAAATCACCCGGGCGAGAGATGTGGGGTACGAGTTACAACTAGCGGATATTAAGAACTCTCTCGAGTCTTTTGGGGTGAAATTCGGGGTGTGGTTTTCGGAGCGCTCGCTTCACGAACCGGGGCCTGATGGTGTGAGTCCCATCGATACTTCTGTGGCGCGGTTGCGCCACAGCGGCCACGTCTTTGATGACGAGGGCGCCATTTGGGTTCGCACCACAGACTTTGGTGATGATAAAGATCGCGTGATTTCGAGGGCGAACGGTGTCTACACTTACTTTGCCGCTGATGCCGCCTATTACCTTTCCAAGACTGACCGAGGTTTCACGAAGAAGATATACCTGTTGGGTGCTGACCACCATGGGTATATTCACCGCCTCAAAGCGTTAGCAGGAGCTGCGGGAGAAGACCCCGAAACAAATGTCGAAATCCTGATCGGACAGCTGGTCAGTATTAATGGAGCCAAACTTTCCAAGCGCGCCGGCAACATCATCGAGTTAGATGATCTGCGTGAATGGCTGGGGGTGGACGCTCTGAGGTATTCCCTCGCCCGGTACCCCGCCGATTCACCCTTGAGTTTGGATCCTGAGATTCTCACCAAGCGCAGCAACGACAACCCCGTTTTCTACGTCCAATATGCTCACGCGAGGACTCATCAGGTGGCGAAAAATGCCGCCGTTGCTGAGGTCACAACTGATGTTTTTGACCCTGCGTTGCTCGTGCATCCCACCGAGGCAGCGCTGATTTCTTCCCTCGCAGATTTTCCCCGGGTGGTTACGCAGGCTGCAACGCTTCGTGAACCCCATCGGGTGGCGCGCTACCTCGAAGAGGTCGCAGCGGGCTATCACCGCTGGTATGACGCATGCCGGGTGACGCCTCAGGGGGACAACCTCGTCGAAGCGGTTCACCACACCAGGCTTCTTCTGAACAATGCGACCGGTCAGGTGTTGCGCAACGGTCTTGACCTTGTGGGAGTGGGCGCACCTGAGCGAATGTGAGCCCTTTGCCATGCACTTTCGCTATCCTGGAGGCGGCTTCAGGAATCAACCCAGATTCGCTCGCCTCACACCCCCGACTCCCCACCCGTGAGGTTTGTGCGACGGTCATGATTAACTCCCTAGCTCCCTCCTGGCTCGGTGTACCTGCTGATGCCAACGCACTCCACTCGGGTGTGTGGCCGGGAAGCGCCGAGCGCAATGATGCCGGTGAACTCGTCATCGGCGGGGTCTCCGCCAAGACCCTGGTGGAGTCTTATGGCTCTCCTCTCTACGTGATGGATCAGAGTGAACTCGAAGGCAGGGCCGCTCATTTCCTTGGCATTGTGGAGCGCGCATGCGCCGCACATGCGGTAACGGGAAGCGTCTACTACGCCTCGAAAGCTCTTATTTCTGGGCACGTGGTGGACTGGGTGTCTCGGCAGGGCTTGGGTTTTGATGTAGCCAGCGGCGGAGAGATGGCTATCGCGCTGGCCGGTGGGGCCTCAGCGGCTACTTTCGAATTCCAAGGAAACAACAAGTCGCTTCTCGAAGTGAGACAGGCGCTTGTCGCGGGGGTGGGATGCATTGTGGTTGACGCGCCCATCGAAGCTGTTCGCATCAATCACGTTGCCGGTGAGCTGGGAATCACCGCTTCTGTCATGGTCCGGGTGAACACCGGTGTCCACGCTGATACCCACGAATATTTAGCTACGGCACGCGAGGATCAGAAATTTGGCCTCTCTCCTGGCGAAACATTCGATCTTGTTGCAGACATTCGCGCCATGGAGCACCTCAGCTTTGAAGGATTGCATTCTCACATTGGTTCCCAAATTTTCCAGGTCGAAGGCTTCCTCGAGGCGGCAACACGACTCATGGACCTCTACGCGACTCTTCTCCCTCACGGGCCCGTAGCGACACTCAACTTAGGAGGCGGTTTTGGTATCGCCTACACCGAAGCGGATCAGCTTCTGAACATCGAGTCGATGATCGCAGAAATTGTGGACCATACGGCCTCGCGAGCTCACCACCACGATGTACCTATGCCACATCTTGCTTTTGAACCGGGTCGCATCATTTCTGGGCCCGCGGGGGTGACCTTGTATTCTGTGGGGGTCACCAAGCCCGTCACCGTGCATGACGATGACGGCGGAGAAGCCCAACGACTGTATGTCAGCGTCGATGGCGGAATGAGTGATAATGCTCGACCTGCGCTGTATCGCGCGAACTACAGCACCCGGATTGCCAGTCGTGTGTCACCGGCACTGCCGCTCCTTGTTCGAGTGGTGGGTAAGCACTGCGAGAGCGGCGACATCGTGGTCGATGCAGATTATCTTCCCGGAGATGTGGAACCCGGCGATCTGCTTGCTGTGGCAGCGACGGGCGCCTATTGCTACTCGCTGTCTAGTAACTACAACGCCCTGGGCAGACCGCCCATGGTGGGTGTGCACGAAGGGCACCACTTTTTGATGGTGGCGGGCGAAAACATCGAGGATGTGCTTGCTCGGGACCAAGGATTCACGGAAACGGCGGGGGATTAGTCCATGAGAGAGAACTATCGCGATCTACGTGTTGCTGTGCTCGGAGGGGGAACAGTCGGAGCGCAAGTCGCTCACCGTCTCCTGGAGGGTGCTGGAGAATTAGGTTCCCGCTCGGGTGCGGGGCTGGCCCTGGTGGGAGTGGCGGTTCGTGACATCAACGCCCCCCGCAGCGCGCCCATCCCTGCCGAGTTGTTGACGACCGACTCCCACTCGCTCATTCTCCAAGCCGACATTGTCGTAGAGCTCATGGGCGGTATCGAGCCGGCGAGAACCCTCATTTTGGAGGCACTGCAATCGGGCGCGGATGTGGTCACCGCGAACAAGGCATTACTGGCCGAGCACGGGCCTGAACTTTTTGACGCAGCCGCTCGTGTTGGTGCCCAGCTGTATTACGAGGCGGCAGTTGCGGCAGCTATTCCGATTATTCGCCCGCTCCGTGACTCGTTGGCAGGGGATCGCGTCACCAAAATTATGGGCATCGTCAACGGCACCACCAACTTCATCCTGGATGAAATGGACTCCAAAGGATTAAGTTTTGAGTCGGCGTTGGCCGCAGCAACCGAGATGGGCTACGCCGAGGCAGACCCCAGCGCAGACATCGACGGATTTGATGCCGCCCAGAAGGCGTGCATTCTGTCCTCCCTCGCTTTTCACACCGCGGTCCCGCTTGATGACGTTTACCGCGAGGGAATCACGTCGGTGAGCGCGCAGCAGATAGATGCCGCTAAGAGATCGGGTCACGTCATCAAATTGCTCGCCATTTGTGAACGCCGTATCGATCTGGCCACCGGACAGGAGGGTGTGAGCACCCGGGTCCACCCCACGCTGATACCTCGAACCCATCCTTTGGCCGCCGCACACGGCGCGAATAATGCCGTCTATGTCGAGGCAGAAGCCGCCGGGCCCCTCATGTTTTATGGCGCGGGTGCTGGAGGTCCAGAAACAGCCTCTGCAGTCCTCGGTGATCTTGTCTCTGCCGCCAGGCGCCACGTCGCGGGCGGACCAGGAGTGGGCGAAAGTACCCACGCGGACTTGGCGAGTATCCCCTTAGATCACGTGGAAAGTCGTTTGAACATTAGTCTGGTCGTCAAAGACCAGTCGGGCGTTTTGGCTGCCATTGCTCAGGTATTTAGAGACCATGAGGTGTCGGTAGAAACACTGCATCAAAGCGCCAGCGAAGACACGCGCCGCAAAGGGGAGACCGCTACGCTGGTCATTCAGACACACAGCGCCCTCGAAGCTCGCGGACGCGACACTGTCAAGGCGCTGGCGGCAAATCCGGTCGTTGTGAGCGTGACGAGTGTGTTGCGAGTGGAAGGTTAGTCCGTGGCTCAGGGTAAAAATATCTTTAATCGATCCAGGCCTGTAGGCCCGAAACACCGTCGTGGATCGAGGCAATGGCGAGGCGTCATTCATGAGTACGCCAATCGCCTCGATGTGAGCAAAGCCACCCCCGTCGTCACGTTGGGCGAGGGCGGGACGCCGCTCATTGAAGCGCACCACCTTTCGGCCATGACGGGAGTCCGGGTATTCGTAAAATTCGAAGGAATGAACCCCACCGGGTCGTTCAAAGACCGTGGGATGACGATGGCCGTCACGAAGGCAAAAGAACGCGGCGCCAAGGCTGTCGTGTGCGCCTCGACGGGTAATACGTCCGCTTCGGCCGCTGCCTACGCCGCGCAGGGGGGGCTCACCAGCGCAGTCTTGGTTCCTGATGGCAAAATCTCGATGGGGAAGCTCAGCCAGGCGATCGCCCATAATGCTCACGTGTTGCAGGTCGCGGGTAACTTCGATGATTGTCTCGACATTGCGAGAGATTTGGCGGACAATTACCCCATTCACCTCGTTAATTCGGTCAACAACGACCGTATCGAAGGTCAAAAGACGGCGGCATTTGAGGTCATCGAGGTGCTGGGGAAGGCCCCTGATTTTCACCTCCTCCCGGTGGGTAACGCAGGAAATTACACGGCCTATCACCGCGGCTATAAGGAAGAAGCTCAGCGTGGTGCGATCAACACCATGCCCCGCATGTTTGGGTTCCAAGCCTCTGGTTCCGCACCCTTTGTGACCGGTGAGCGGGTCAAGGACCCCGACACGATTGCCACCGCAATCCGCATCGGGAACCCTGCGTCCTGGGACTTGGCTCTTGTGGCGAGGGAAGACAGTAACGGCTACTTTGGCTCCATTGACGACGCAGACATTTTGGCGGCGCACCGCCTGCTGTCGCAAGAGGAGGGAATTTTCGTAGAACCTTCCTCGGCGATCAGCGTTGCGGGGTTGATGAATCGGGTCGAAGCAGGTGTGATTCCGCGGGGAGCAACCGTGGTCCTGACCGTCACTGGTCACGGTTTGAAGGACCCTATCTGGGCGCTTCGGAACCCCGATGGGTCTGACATTGAGACCACGAAGGTCCCTATTGACACCTCTCACATTGCGCAGGTTCTCGGTTTGAAGGAAAAGCCATGAGCGCATCGCTTCCGTTAGGGAGAAGTGTTGCGGTGAGAGTCCCCGCGACGACGGCGAATCTTGGTCCTGGTTTTGACACACTCGGAATGGCATTGACCATTGAGGATCAGCTCACCGCCACCATTCGCGAGGGCTCTGGGGTTCATGTCACCGTTCACGGTGTCGGCGAAGGCGAAGTCCCCACGGATGAAACCAATCTGATCGCGCGTTCGATGGCGCACGCTTTCGCTTCCAAGAGCATTGACATGCCCGGCATTGATTTGGTGGCCACCAACGTTATCCCCCACGGCCGAGGCTTGGGGTCCTCGGGAGCTGCGATTGTCTCCGGTGTGATGGCAGCCAAAGGACTACTCGAAGGCAGTGCAGAATTCAGCGCAGAAGAGCTCCTCGCGCTTGCTACCGAGATGGAGGGGCACCCCGATAACATTGCGCCCTCCTTGTTTGGCGGACTCACCATCGCGTGGATGACAGAGGACGGACCCAAGCACAAAAAACTCAGTGTTCACCGCGGGGTCTCCTTGGTGGTCGCGGTTCCTGAAGACGCCAGTATGTCGACGCAGCTGGCGAGAAGTTTGCAGCCTGAGACCGTTCCCCACCAGGACGCTATCTTCAACCTGTCACGGTCAGCGCTTCTTATTGCTGCTTTGATTCAAAGCCCCGAGCTCTTGTTTGAAGCCACCGAGGATCGCCTTCACCAGAATTATCGCGCCAGCGCGATGAAAGACACGGACGCACTCTTGCAAGAGTTGCGCGTCCACGGGTTTGCCGCGGTGATCTCTGGCGCGGGTCCCTCCGTCCTCGTGCTGTGTTCCGATCCCAGTCAGCGGCTTAGGGTCTCGGAGCTTGTCAAGGCTCACCAAGGGGGTGGCTGGTCAAGCCATATGCTGACCGTCGATGAGCGAGGTGCTACAGTGGAGAAGCTTCCGGCGCTCGCGGACTGACCCCAGTTAGCGCTCCGGAATTCCTCATCACCACACCGCCTCGCATCTGCGAAGGCGAGAGGGTCATTCGTGACAGGGGAGCCGCAGGCTCCCTCGGCCCACATTGTGGCTAGGCGAGGTAAAGAGCATTTACGACGCCACACTCGTGGCTTAACAAAGGAGAAGACGTGGATCAAGATAGCCCCTCGACGCCCATTGCGAGCGACCCACCCGACGCCGCACCTCTGCGCAAGAGAGCCCCTAGACGAGTGTCCTCAGCGAACGCAGAGGCAAAAGCACCCGTGGAATCCAAAGACTCGGCCCCTCAGGAGTCAGAATCCAAAGCCCCAAAACCAGATCAGTCGCCGGGTGAAGAAACAGAACGACCCAAGCGCCGTCGATCAAACGCTAAGCCCAAAGCTGACAGTGGAGAATCTGATTCCACGGGCGATGCTGGCGAAGACTCCAGTGAGAGCGGTCACGGCCGGGCGCGCAACAACGGGAACTCTCGTCGCTCTGGCGCGACGCCTAAAGCTGACAGTGGAGAATCTGATTCCTCGGGCGATGCTGGCGACAACGGTGATTCGGGCGATGACTCCGGCGAAAACGGCTCCAGCCGCACACGCAACAGCGGGAACTCCCGTGGTCGGGGACGCGATCGTCGCCGCGGTCGTGGTGGATACAGCGAAGATGGTGAACCAGAAATTGCCGACGACGATGTGCTGATCCCCATCGGGGGAATCCTCGATGTGTTGGACAACTACGCCTTCGTTCGCACCCAGGGTTACCTTCCCGGGCCCACAGATGTCTACGTCTCTCTCGGCCAGGTGAAGAAATACAACCTGCGTAAAGGTGACGCTGTCATTGGCTCAATCCGTCAGCCCCGTGAGGGTGAGCACCAGGGCCGCCAAAAGTACAACGCGTTGGTAAGTGTTGACACCGTCAACGGCCAAACAGTTGATGAGGCTGCCAAGAGGGCTGAATTCTCGGCTCTGCGAGCCGTTTATCCCACGGATCGGCTTCGGATGGAAACGAGCACTGACAATGTGAGTGGTCGAATGGTCGATATTTTTGCCCCCATTGCGAAAGGACAGCGCGCCGTTATTGTGGGGCCGTCCAAGGCTGGCAAGTCGGAGATGGTTCAATCAATGGCTCGCTCGGTAGCCGAGAACACCCCCGATGCTCACCTCATGGTGGTGCTGATTGATGAGCAGCCAGAGAATATTTCAGACGTCCAGCGCGAAGCTAAGGGCGAAGTTATCGCTTCCAGCTTTGACCGCTCAGTGGATGACCACACCACGATTGCTGAACTCGCCATTGAGCGAGCAAAGCGTCTAGTGGAACTGGGACACGATGTCGTCGTCATCGTAGACTCGCTCACTCGGTTGGCTCGTAGCTACCAGCTGAGTTTGGGGGGAGCGTCGAGGGCTGGTGCAACCGACACGGCCTGGGTTCACCCGACCAAGAAAATATTTGGCGCTGCCAGGAATGTTGAGGGGGGTGGCTCACTCACCATGCTTGCCACACTCATTACCGAAACCGGTCTTGCTATGGATGATGTCGTGGCGAGCGAAATTTCAGGAGCTGCCACGATGGAGCTCACCTTGGACGGCGATGCCGCACAAGCTCGCGTGCTCCCCGCTTTTGACATTGCTCGTTCGGGAACCAGGAAAGAAGAGGCGATTCTGGGTAAGGACGAAGTGAGCGCCATCGCCACTATCCGCCACAAGCTGAGTGCGCATTCTTCGCTGGAGGCGCTCAACTCTGTCCTGTCGACTTTGAAGTCGAGCGCGTCCAACGCGCAAGCGTTGGTGGCTTTGCAGAAGAACCTGGGCGGCTAAGACACCATGTTTGAATCTGTTGACGCGTTGGTCGCGGAGCACGCTGAGCTTCAAGTGAAGCTCAGCGACCCCGCGGTCCACGCGGACGCAGTTCTTTCTAAAAAGTTGAATCGGCGCTTTGCCACAGTTTCCAAGATATTGGCGGCCCATGATCGCATGAAGGCGGTGTCTGACGACCTCGCTGCCGCCAGCGAAATGGCAAGCGAAGACGAGTCCTTGGCCGCTGAGATTCCAGGCCTGGAAGCGGGCCTGGTGGAGGCAACGGAAGCACTGCGTGCATTGCTCATTCCTCGTGATCCCGATGATGGCCGTGATGTGATTATGGAAATCAAAGGCGGCGAGGGTGGCGAAGAAAGCGCACTGTTCGCGGCCGATCTGCTGCGCATGTACCTTTACTACGCTGAATCTCGCGGATGGAAAACAGAAGTTTTGGATAAAACAGAAAGCGACATGGGGGGTTTTAAAAACGTCCAGGTTGCCCTCAAGTCTTCTGCCACAGACCCTGCAGATGGCGTGTGGGCCAGCATGAAGTACGAGGGAGGCGTGCACCGCGTGCAGCGAGTTCCCGTCACCGAGTCACAGGGCCGTATTCACACTTCCACGACCGGAGTGTTGGTATTCCCTGAAGTTGATGAACCTGAAGAAGTGGGCATTGGCCCCAATGACTTGAAAATCGACGTTTTCCGATCGAGTGGTCCCGGCGGACAGTCGGTGAACACTACAGACTCCGCGGTTCGTATTACCCACTTGCCCACCGGGATTGTTGTATCCATGCAGAACGAAAAAAGCCAGATACAGAACCGGGAGGCAGGAATGCGGGTTTTGCGGGCACGAATTCTTGCAAGGCAACAGCAAGAACTCGCGGCTGTGCAATCAGATGCGAGGAAGAGCCAGATTCGCGGGATGGATCGCTCCGAACGAATTCGCACCTATAATTTTTCGGAAAACCGGATTGCCGACCACCGTACCGGCTACAAGTCTTACAACCTCGACCAGGTTCTCAACGGTTCACTGGAGCCTGTTATCCGCTCATGTATTGAGGCGGATGAAGCCGAGCGTCTTGCGGCGCTCGCCGGTGATTAATGGATCTTGCTTCCGCGCTTAGAGATGCGACGCGGCGTTTAGCGCAGGCAGGCGTTGCGTCTCCCCAGGTCGACTCAGAGATATTGCTTGCTCATGTAGCTGGAGTATCCCGGGGGGAGATCCTTGCGTGGGTGCACTCGGGGAGAAGTATGGAAGAGGCTGATCTGGCGCAGTGGGACCAACTTATTGTTCGCCGTGAGAACCGCGAACCTCTGCAGCACCTCACCGGTACTGCCGCGTTCATGTCCTTTGAAGTGATAGTCGGTCCGGGCGTGTTCGTTCCCAGACCCGAGACCCAGTCGCTTGTCGAGCACGCAACCTCTCAGGCGCAAGCAATGGCAGTGCGGGAAACGGGTCTGCACATTCTCGACTTGTGCTCCGGCTCCGGAGTTGTCGCTATCTCTCTGGCTCGAGCTGTCCTTCACGCGAGCGTTGTCGCCGTCGAGGCCTCTGCCTCTGCGGTGGAGTATTTGCGCCTCAACGCTGACACTCTGGCCCCCAACATCACGATTGTGGAATCCGATGTGGTCGGCTTTGGTCACAGCGTCACCGACGCCAGCATCGACATGATTGTCGCAAATCCCCCCTATGTTCCCAGCGCCGAGATCCCGAATGACCCCGAAGTCGCGCGGTATGACCCCGCGATGGCGCTGTATGGCGGCGAGGACGGACTCGACACGGTGCGTGAGATCGTGACACTGGCGACCAGGGCGCTTCGACCAGGTGGGTACCTAGCCATTGAGCACTCGAACCTTCAGGGTGACGCCATGCGCTTAGTTTTGAAGGCGGCAGGATTCAGAATGGTGTCGACCGAGTTGGATTTCGTGGGGCGCGAGCGTTTCACCCAGGGGTTCCAGAGCTAAGAACGGGTATTGAGGAACTCGGTTATGGCACCAATGACGGTTTTTCCTGTGTCATGGGGGGAGAACCACTGGGTCGTGATTCCTAGCTCGTTGGCTCCGCGGAGATTTTCTGGGGTGTCATCGACAAAAAACGTCTCAGAACCCTTGGCTTGATAACGCTCCAACACCTTTTCATAGACGAGAGTGTCCGGCTTTCTGGCCCCGTAGTGAGCAGTAGCGAACAGGTGGTCTCCAAAGATGGGTACGAGGTGGGGTGCGACATCGGCGAGATGTTCGCCTATCAACATTCCGTTGTTGGTGAGAAGCGTGACCTGCCCGTGTTGCTTGGCAAATTCCACGGCTCCGATAACATCTGGGCGAAAGACCATTGCTTCTTTTCGCAGAGAAACCCAGTCTTCACGCGCTATGTCCGAGTCGAAAGCCTCGTTCACTAACCGGAGGTATTCCGCGCCCGTGTCGGGAATTCCGGCTTCCGCACTCCACTCCCCTTCGTCGTGCCACCAGCGCCGACGAAGTTCGTGAAAGTCCAGTCCCGTGATGTCGGTAAGGGATTCCATCCGCTGACGCCAATGGTAGTCATACAAGACGTTATCCATGTCGAAGATAAAAAGCATGATGCCCTCAGACTATGCCCCCGGGGCAGAGCCGCAGAGCAAAGTACACTGGGCATATGCCAGCTCTTCGTGTGGATGCGACCGATCCGGAGGCTTTACGCCGAGGCCTTACTGTCGCTGTCCAAGCGATTGTGGCCGGCGAGAGCATTGTCCTCCCCACTGACACGGTGTACGGAATCGGATGCGATCCTTTCCAGGCCGCCGCGGTAGAAGGCCTGTTACGCCTCAAAGGACGCACAAAACAGATGCCACCGCCTGTACTGGTGGGATCCAGAGAAGATGCTCGCTTGCTTGCTGCAGAAATCCCAGATGCGCTCGAGCCAGTTTTGGCCCGATTTTGGCCCGGAGGGGTGACCATCATTGTTCCCGCATCACCCGAGGTGGTGTGGGATTTAGGCGACACCGCCGGAACCGTGGCGCTTCGGATGCCCGCGCACGATGTCGCCTTGGAGCTGCTGCGGCAGACCGGTCCTCTCGCCGTATCTAGTGCCAATCTGACCGGAGAGCTCTCTGCGCTCGACGTGGATGAAGCGATCACGCAGTTCGGGGACCGAGTGCCGGTATATATTGACGCCGGATCCGTAGGACATAAGTATCGGGACAACCCGGGGAACTCCGGGTCGACCATTATTGATGCGACTAAAATGTCCCAAGGTGGTCCCTGGCGTGTCGTTAGACGAGGGGTGGTTTCCCTCGAGGCCATTCACGCTGTTGCCCCGGGCGAGTGGGCGGGCTAATGGACTACCTGTTTATCGCTTTCGTCACGGCCGTTACTGCTTGGGTTCTCGCTTACGTTCTGTGGCGCGTGGCGCGCCATTATCGGTGGCATCCTGAGATTAGACCTCGCGATGTTCATCAGACCCCCACACCGAGGCTGGGAGGCATTGCTGTTTTTCTGGGAATGGGCGCAGGGGTTCTTGTCGCCAGTCAGCTCGACTCTTTTAGCGACGTATTTGAGAACCCTCGGGCGATCATTGCGGTCTTTGTCGCAGCGTTTATTGTCCTCGCCCTGGGGGTTATTGACGATATTTTCGATCTTGACTGGCTAACAAAGCTCTCCGGGCAGTTTTTGGCCGCCGGGGTGGTCGCGTGGCAGGGTGTCCAGATTGTCTCGCTGCCTATCGGAGGTTTGACGCTGTTCTCGCCCACATTGTCTTTGATGCTCACCGTCCTGGCCATCGTGGTGGTGATGAATGCTGTTAATTTCATCGATGGTCTGGACGGGTTGGTTGTGGGTGTTGCTCTAATTTCCAACGGCGTCTTTTTCCTGTACGCCTTTGTTCTCTCCTTGGGCGATCAGGGTGCCCCATTCTTTGGTCTTGCCACAATTCTCACCGTCTTGTTGGCGGCTTCGTTACTGGGTTTCTTGCCGCTGAATTGGAATCCGGCGAAACTGTTCCTGGGGGATTCGGGAGCGCTGTTGGTGGGCTTGGTCATGTCGGTGAGCGCCATATCTGTTACCGGGCAGATTGACCCCGCAGTGGTCAATTCCACCCAGTTGTTGCCCGCATTTTTGCCCGTGATTTTGCCCCTGGCCGTGCTGATTGTGCCACTGTTGGACTTTTCGCTGGCCGTCATTCGCCGGATTCGTCGAGGGATGTCCCCTTTTGATGCTGATAAGGCCCACCTGCACCATCGGCTTCTGGATATGGGTCACACCCATCGCCAGGCCGTGCTCATTCTCTACTCCTGGACAGCGGTGTTAGCGATCGGCACGCTCATGTTCCTTTTTGTCGCCTGGTATTGGGCGCTCGCCATCATTGCGCTGGGCCTTGTTGGCTCCACCGTGGTGACTCTTTCCCCCGAGAATCGTTCGAACAATGACCCCCTGCTAATTGACGAGGAGACACCATGACCGTGACACAGGTAGTAAAAAAGGCCCTTCTGACCGGCCTGGTAATGACCTCAATTGTGGCTATCGTTGCGGCGATTGTGGGGGCACTTGTCGCAGATCTCCCCGGGATGCTCGCAGCGTTGGTGGGCGCAGCCATTGCTTTTGCGCTGTTGGGCCTCACTCCGTTGAGCATCATGTGGGGTTTTCATCTGGGCAAGGGCGACGTTTTGTCTCCAGGGTTTTTTGCCTCTGTGCTGGGCACGTGGTTGGTGAAGTTCGTGGTGTTTTTGGCCGCAGTTTTCTGGTTGGGCGATCAGCAGTGGTTGGAGCGCACCACCCTCTTTCTCACCATTGTTGTGGCGCTGTTGGTGGGATTAGTCACAGACCTGGTGGTCGTCGCTCGCTCCAGAATGCCCTACGTCTCTGACGTGTCGCTGCCCGGAGACGAAGAAAATAATTAGTGGCCCGTAAGGGGCGCACTTAATCCTGGCACCCCGGAGACAATAGTGGCTGCTTTCATCAACAAGGCAACTCCCGCCACGGTCGCCAAAGCTTCAGATTGGACCACGGGTGTTCAACACTCCATCGAGCAGTTCTCCCCTTCCTGGCAGGCGACTTGGTTGGGAGCAGAGTGGAGCAAAACTTTCCATTCCCATGCGCTGAATGATGGAGCTAAAGCTGCCCGAGCGGATGAGGGTGAGCTGGGGCAATACCCTTATCTTCATGCACTTAGTAGACGCCTGTTCTTCGCTCCGTTTCGAAACGTGGGTTTGGTGTCCCCGGTCGCCACCTCCGCCTATGGCGCAAAGCACACTGCTCTTGTTTGGGAAGCAGTGGAAAGCTTGGCCGGGTGAGTGACACAATCTTTGCCTCGAACAATCCCGCCCGGCGCGCAGAGGGGATTTTGAGTGCGCGGATCGCTGTGGGCCGAGGAGAAGTCGTATGTATTCCGACGGACACCCGATACGCACTCGTCGTAGACGCGTTTAAGGTTCCCGCTCTTGAGAAGCTTCGTGCGGTGAGGAACATGCCTGCTGGGGCAGGTCTTTCGGTGTTAGTTCCAGGAATCCCTATTCTTTCTGCGCTCGCTGCGGAGGTGTCCCCCGAGGTTTTGTTGTTAGCGGAAGCGTTTTGGCCGGGAGCGCTCACCCTCATTGTGCGGGCGGGGGATTCCATAGCGTGGGATCTTGGCGCAACCGGGGGAACGGTGGCCTTGCGCATGCCCGCTGACCGGGTTGCCGCTGAACTTTTGAGTGAGACCGGCCCACTGGCACACTCGGGGGCTTTTCGAGTCGGCGAAAAGCCCCTCACGTCACTTCCTGCCATTGCGAAAAGGTTCGAATCCGACATATCCGTCTACCTCTCAGCGGCCGAGGTGAAACCTGGGAAAACCCTGTCAACCGTGGTGGACGCGACCTCTCTGGGGAACCCCGGCGGGAAGCTCCTTTTGGCGCGGGAAGGCGCTCTTTCACTGGCGAAAATGCACGAGGTCGTCCCTCCGGAGTCCTGGGCCTAAACCTCTACTCAAGGGGCGATTGGTGCCAACTGCCCGGGGCTTGATACAGTGAAGGAAATAAGACGTTCGCCGCGCTACGATGCGCCCCGAAACTGGAGACACCGCTGCTAGCAGAAGCCACCGAGACATTGTTCCAGTTTGCGGCCAGCGATCCTGGAGAATTTTCTCCACCCACGATTGAAGATTTTTTCCCGCCTGCCATTCTTTTCGAAGGAACAATCTTCGAAATGAACCGCATTGTGCTGGTTCGCCTGTTTGCCGTTGTGGCCCTCGTGTTGGTGTTTTGGCTGGGCACTCGCAAGATGCAGGTGATTCCCGGGCGTTTCCAGGGTGTCGTCGAGATGGCCTTGAGCTTGGTCCGCGTCAATATCGCAGAGGACTTGTTGGGACAGAAAGACGCTAAGCGCTTTCTTCCCCTGCTCACCAGCATTTTCTTCTTAGTGCTGTTTATGAACCTGACGGGTATTATTCCGGGACTCAATATCGCTGGTACCAGTGTTATTGGAATGCCTCTGGTCTTAGCGGCCGCGTCGTACCTCGCATTCCTATACGCCGGATTGCGCAAGCACCCCGGTAAGTTCCTCAAGAACTCTCTTTTCCCTCCCGGAGTTCCTTGGCCGCTCTACATCCTGGTAACGCCCATCGAGGTTCTGTCGACCTTTATTTTGCGCCCCATTACCTTGACCTTGCGGTTGCTGATGAACATGATCGTGGGTCACTTCCTGCTCGTCTTGTTCTTCTCCTCCACGCACTACTTCGTGTTGTACTCTGACTCGTTCATGGGATTGTTCGGAATCGGGACGATTGCCTTTAGCATTGTGTTCACGTTCTTTGAGCTGCTGATAGCAGTTCTGCAGGCCTACGTCTTTACTCTTTTGACCGCCGTATACCTCCAGTTAGCGCTGGCGGAAGAACACTAAATCTCAGTTCGATATGGCATCGGATTGACAATATGGAAGGAAACACCTGTGGACGCAACATCGGTTATCGCCGAACTATCCGGAAACATTGCGACGGTTGGCTACGGCCTGGCAGCGATTGGACCCGCCATTGGCGTGGGAATCGTTGTGGGTAAGACCATTGAGTCGGTCGCTCGTCAACCTGAACTTCAGGGCCGCCTCACGGTTCTGATGTATATCGGTATCGCCTTCACTGAAGCATTGGCGTTCATCGGTATCGCCACATACTTCATCTTCACCGGTTAGGCCCCACTATGACGATAGAAGCACTCCTTCTTGCAGCGGAAGGGGATGTGCCTAACCCGCTCATCCCCGCGATCTACGACATTGTGTGGTCGATCATTCCGTTCGCTTTGGTGTTGCTGCTTTTCTGGAAACTGGTTTTGCCCAGACTCCAGAAGACTCTCGATGAGCGCTCCGACGCTATCGAGGGCGGCATCGCCGAGGCGCAAGCCGCTCAGGAAGAGGCAAAAGAAGCACTCGACAAGTACACGAAGCTCTTGGCCGACGCTCGTGCGGAAGCTGCAGACATTCGTGAGGGAGCCAGAGCAGAGGGGGCTCAAATCCTCGCGGAAATCAAGCAGGGCGCCCAGAGTGAAGCATCTCGCATCGCGCTCACCGCGAAGGCTCAGATTGAGGCAGAGCGGCAGCAGGCGGTGTTGTCTTTGCGCAAAGAGGTGGGAACCCTTGCTTTGGACCTCGCCTCCGCGGTGGTTCAGGATCGCCTCAGCGAAGACGCTCAGGCGGCTGCAGTGATCGACAAGCTGTTGGCTGAGCTGGACACGGAAACTTCAGCATCGAAGGTAAAGAAGTAGGTATGGGAGCACAGACGAGTCAATCCCTCGCGGCCACGCGAGACTTTGTGGCGGGCGCTCGCGGCGACGCGATGGCGATAGCTCACGGTCTCTTCGCCGCTGCTGTGGGGTTGTCTGGTTCCCAAGCTCTGCGGTCGCAGTTGTGCGATTCCTCCACCGATGTCGCTCTTCGTCAGAAACTCGCCGAGAGTGCCTTTGCAACGCTGTCCGACGACGTGAGAGATTTGGTTTCTCGAGCCGTGGCGCGCCGTTGGTCGCGCGCGGAAGATTTGCAAGCGGCTTTGGAAGACATGGCTATCCGGTTCTGTGCCACGTCTAATTCGGAATCCGCCGACGTGGTGGGTGAGCTTCTGGCCATTTCCGACTTCGTCCATAGCAACGCAGATGTGGAATTGGGATTGGGATCTAAGCGCGCATCTGCGCAGGCGCGGGCGACTCTGATGAAAGCATTCACGGATTCCCACGTATCCCCCGAGGCCGCTGCGATTGCTCAGCACCTCGTAACGGACCCGCGGGGACGCCGCATTGGAGCCATGCTCTACACAGCTGCCGAGGCGGTGGCCGACCAGAATGGTAAAGGTCTCGCTATCGTTCACGTGGCCACGCCCCTGAATGACAGACAGAACGCTCACGTTGAGGCAGTGCTCCAGGACACGTTCCATCGGCCTCATTACGTGGCGCAGCGAATCGACCCATCCGTCGTCGGCGGTGCCCGCATTCGTGTGGGGGACACCGTCATTGATGGAAGCATCGCCAGCCGCTTGAAAGATTTGAGAACACAACTTGCTGGCTAAGGCCACAGTAAAAAGTCGTTGAGCACCCCCAACAAAAGGAAGAACCATGGCAGAAATCACGATCAACCCGGATGACATTCGCGAAGCACTCAAAGACTTCGCCAGTTCTTACGACCCCGGTTCCGCGTCGACCACCGAGGTCGGTCATGTCCTCGATGCCGCGGATGGCATTGCCCACGTGGAGGGCCTTCCCGGATGCATGGCCAATGAGCTGGTGAAGTTTGCCGATGGCACGCTAGGCCTGGCACAGAATTTGGATGAGAACGAAATCGGCGTCATCGTTTTAGGCGAGTTCAGCGGTATCCAAGCTGGACAAGAAGTCACCCGAACCGGTGAAGTGCTGTCCGTCCCTGTCGGCGAGGGGTACCTCGGGCGAGTGGTCGACCCGCTGGGTAAGCCGATTGATGGCTTGGGTGCCATCAAGACCACTGAGCGTCGTGCGCTCGAACTTCAGGCACCTGGCGTGATGGACAGGCGCAGTGTCCACGAGCCCCTTCAGACCGGCATCAAAGCGATCGACGCCATGATCCCTGTGGGCCGTGGTCAGCGCCAGCTCATCATTGGGGACCGCCAGACGGGTAAAACGGCAATTGCCGTGGACACCATCATCAACCAAAAAGCGAACTGGGATTCCGGTGACACCTCGAAGCAGGTTCGCTGCATCTATGTCGCGATTGGACAAAAAGGATCCACCATCGCCGGAGTGAAGGGCGCTTTGGAAGCGGCCGGGGCTATGGAATACACGACCATTGTGGCGGCTCCTGCCTCTGACCCTGCAGGCTTCAAATACCTCGCCCCCTACACGGGTTCCGCTATTGGCCAGCACTGGATGTATGACTCCAAGCACGTGTTGATTGTGTTCGACGACCTTTCGAAGCAAGCGGAGGCGTATCGCGCAGTGTCGCTGCTTCTCCGTCGCCCGCCGGGCCGCGAAGCGTATCCCGGGGATGTCTTCTATTTACACTCTCGCCTTTTGGAGAGATGCGCGAAGCTTTCCGACAAAATGGGTGGAGGCTCCATGACGGGCCTGCCGATTATTGAAACTAAAGCCAATGACGTGGCGGCGTTCATCCCGACCAACGTTATTTCGATTACGGATGGCCAGATTTTCCTCCAGTCCGACCTGTTCCTCGCGAACCAGCGCCCCGCCGTTGATGTGGGGATTTCAGTTTCCCGTGTCGGTGGAGACGCTCAGGTGAAATCCATCAAGTCCGTCTCGGGGACGCTCAAACTTGAGCTCGCTCAGTATCGGTCATTGGAAGCCTTCGCCATGTTTGCCTCCGACTTGGATGCCACGAGCCGGCGACAGTTGGCCCGTGGTGCACGCTTGACGGAATTGCTTAAACAGCCCCAGTATTCCCCTTATCCGGTGGAAGAACAGGTCGTGTCTGTCTGGGCAGGAACCAATGGAAAGCTCGACACCATTGAGGTTGCAGACGTGTTGAAGTTTGAGGCAGAACTGCTTGACCACCTCAAGCGCAACACCCAGATTCTGACCACTCTGCGCGAAACCAACAAGCTGGATGACGCGACCAAGGCCGAATTGGAAAAAGAGGTTGACAAGTTTGTCATCGCTTTCCAAGGTAGCGGGGCTGATGGCCTCGGCAGCCCGGGCAGCGAAGAGTTTGATGCGCTAGAAAACCAGGACATCAACCAAGAGAAGATCGTTAAGCGCAAGCGCTAAACGCCAGATAAAGGATAAGGAAACCATGAGCGCTCAACTTCGTGTGTATCGGCTGAAGATTCGTTCTGCCACGACCACAAAGAAGATCACACGAGCAATGGAACTTATTTCTGCTTCCCGTATTCAGAAAGCCCAAGCTCGGATGACGGCTGCTGTTCCCTATTCGCGCGCGGTTACCCGTGCGGTGTCGGCTGTGGCCACCTACTCCAACATTGATCACCCACTGCTGACGGAATCAGAGAATCCCACTCGCGCAGCAATGGTTATTTTTACGTCTGATCGCGGGTTGGCAGGAGCTTTCAGCTCGCAGGTCCTGCGCGAAGCGGGGGATTTGCGGACGCGTCTCGAAGGCGAGGGCAAGCAAGTCCTCAACTACGTCGTGGGTCGCAAAGCGGTGGGGAACTTTGCTTTCCGGCAGCGGCCTGTCGAAAAAGCGTGGACCGGCAACACCGATCAGCCCGAGTTTGGAACGGCCAAAGAAATTGCCGCTGTGTTGATCGAGCAGTTCACGAAGGCTTCGGAGGAGGGCGGTGTGGATGAAATTCACATTGTCTATAACCGTTTTGTCTCGCTCGTCACTCAGACTCCAGAAGTGGTCCGGGTATTGCCTTTGGAGGTTGTCGAAGGTGTCGAAGAACCCGGCAGCACAGAGGTGTTTCCGCTCTATGAATTCGAGCCGGAGCCCGATGACGTCCTCGATGCTCTGCTCCCGGTCTATATCGAGAACCGCATTTTCTCCGCCATGCTTCAGTCGGCGGCCTCTGAGCACGCGGCGCGGCAGAAAGCAATGAAATCTGCCAGCGACAACGCTGAGAAACTTATTGACCAGTACACCAGGCTTGCGAATAACGCTCGTCAGGCAGAAATCACCCAGCAAATTTCCGAAATCGTGGGCGGCGCCGACGCCCTCGTTTCGGCGAAGTAAAGAAAGAGAAAGACGATATGAGCGAGAGCGCCACCAAGAAAGCGACGGCCTCGGGCCGAGTTGCCCGCGTCACCGGTCCCGTTGTTGACGTCGAATTCCCCCATGATTCGCTTCCGGAGATCTACAACGCTTTGCAGACCACCATCACCGTGAGTGGTGAAAGCACCCTTGTGACTCTCGAGGTCGCCCAGCACCTCGGGGATGACCTTGTGCGCGCGATTGCGTTGAAACCGACCGACGGCATGGTGAGAGGTCAGGAAGTTCTCGACACCGGCGGCCCCATCACGGTCCCCGTGGGGGACGTCACCAAGGGCAAAGTGTTCAACGTTCTCGGCGAAGTGATGAACTCTGACGACAAGCTCGAAGGTGTTGAGCGTTGGGGAATCCACCGCACCCCGCCACCTTTTGACCAGTTGGAGTCGAAAACCCAACTCTTCGAGACCGGAATTAAGGTCATCGACCTTCTGACCCCCTACGTTTTGGGAGGAAAGATTGGTCTCTTCGGTGGGGCGGGTGTTGGCAAGACCGTGTTGATTCAGGAAATGATCCAGCGCGTCGCCCAGGACCACGGTGGAGTGTCCGTTTTTGCTGGTGTCGGTGAGCGCACCCGTGAAGGCAATGACTTGATTGCTGAGATGGAAGAAGCCGGGGTCTTTGACAAGACGGCCCTCGTGTTTGGACAAATGGATGAGCCCCCCGGAACCCGTCTTCGGGTTGCTCTTTCGGCGTTGACCATGGCGGAGTATTTCCGCGATGTGAAAAACCAGGATGTGTTGCTCTTCATCGACAATATTTTCCGTTTTACTCAGGCGGGCTCTGAGGTGTCGACGCTGTTGGGCCGGATGCCCTCAGCCGTGGGTTACCAGCCGAATCTGGCTGACGAAATGGGTGTTTTGCAGGAGCGCATTACCTCCACTCGCGGTAACTCCATCACTTCTTTGCAGGCCATTTATGTTCCTGCTGATGACTACACCGACCCCGCACCTGCGACAACATTTGCTCACTTGGATGCCACAACGGAGCTCAGCCGTGAAATTGCGGCCAAGGGTCTGTACCCCGCGGTGGACCCCCTTACTTCTAGCAGCCGTATCCTCGACCCCCTCTACATCGGTGATGACCATTACCGTGTGGCGACGACGGTGAAGCAGATTCTTCAGAAGAACAAGGAACTCCAAGAAATTATTGCCATCCTCGGCGTTGACGAGTTGAGCGAAGAAGACCGTGTGACAGTTTCTCGAGCCCGCCGTATCCAACAGTTCTTGTCCCAAAACACCTACATGGCGAAGAAATTCACTGGTGTGGAAGGTTCTACTGTGGCGCTCAAGGACACGATCGAGTCGTTCGACGCTATCTCCAAGGGTGAATTTGATCACGTGGCTGAGCAGGCGTTTTTCAACGTCGGGTCTATCGACGACGTGCAAGAGAAGTGGGCTGGCATTCAGAAAGAGAATGGCTAGCTGTGGCTTATCTTCAGGTCACTGTCGTCTCCGCAACGTCCGAAGTGTGGTCGGGGGAAGCATCCATGGTCGTGGCGAGAACCACGGAAGGTGAAATTGGCATTCTTGCCGGTCACGAACCGACCCTGGGCGTTTTGGCAGCGGGTGAAGTTCGGATTTCAACTGCCGATGGTCAGAAAGTCACGGCAAAGGCGGAAGATGGTTTTTTGTCGGTTGACAATAATCAGGTCACCATTGTGGCCGGGCTTGCGGAGATCATTTAGCTCTCCATGCTGGTGATCCTTCCGCCTTCGGAAACGAAAGTTTCCGGGGGTAGCGACAGCACCACAGTAGATTTGGCGACACTCAGCTTCCTCGCTCTCACCCCGATTCGCCAGGATGTGCTGGAGCAGATGGTGGCGTTGTCAGCTGACCTGCCTTCGGCCCTCAAGGCGTTAAAACTAGGTCCCCGAGGCTTTGTCGAGGTGGAGAGAAATGCACAGGTTTTCTCTTCACCCGTGATGCCTGCGTTGTCTCGTTACACCGGCGTGCTCTATGACGCGCTTGATTACCCGGGCTTAGATTCGGCCTGTAGCGCCTGGGCGAGGGACCACATTGCTATCTTTTCCGCTGCGTGGGGGCTCCTCCGAGCGGGCGACCTGATTCCTGCCTATCGTTTGTCCTGGGATTCCACACTGGCGCAGGGGAAACCTTCTCGAGTGTGGCGGCCAGCAGGTGATGCTCTCTGGGGTGAGGTGTACGACTTCGTACTTGATTTTCGCAGTGAAGGGTACCGGGCTCTTGCCCCTGTTCCGGAGGATCGGGGGGTTTTTGTCACTCTTGTGCAACCAGGACCACGGGGGAATAGGAAGCCCCTGGGGCATGCCAACAAGAAAACGAAAGGGCAGTTAGTTCACCAGCTCGCACAAAGCAGAGCCGCGATTTCGTCCGTGGAGGAACTAGCAGGGTGGGGCAACAACCACGGGTACTTTTTCGATGTGGCGAGTCATGCTTCGGGCAGAATTGATCTCGTGATCAGCGATAGCTGATTCCTTCCAGGTCCAGCAGCTTTTTTTTGGTGGGAATTCCATCCCCACCGCTGTAACCAGTGATGTGACCACTGGTGGCTAACACACGGTGACAAGGAATGATGATGGGGATGGGGTTTTTCCCCACCGCGCCGCCAACAGCGCGGGGTGCTGTGCCCAGGCCCGCTTTTTCTCCCAACTCTCGATAACTTATGGTGTCACCGTGACCTATGGCGGGCAACGTGTTCCAGATAGCTTCCTGAAACGGTGTCCCCTGGAAGTGAAGGGGAAGGTCAAAGTCTTCTCGTTGTCCGGCAAAATATTCGTCAAGTTGTCTGTTGGCTTGATTCAGCAGCCCCGTGGGGCCAGACTCACGGTGGCGGTGCCCAATGACGAGCCCCACGATGGCATCCTCAGTGGCAGAGACAGTGATGGGCCCGAGCGGACTTTCTATCGTCAGGTGATGCATGCGCCCAGCATAAACGACAGGTGTCCAGGCGCAATGGCGGAGGGTGCGCTTTCTGGGGATAACTATTCGGTGAGCATGTCAACGCTTGCTTGCAACTGTTCTTTGGGCTCCACGGTGACATTGATCCCCTGGTTGAGTTCGGAGACCTCATCGTTTAGTGTGGTGAACTCCGCGACGAGCGCGTTGTACTCGCCAATTTTGTTTTGCAATGTGGTGCGCATCGCGGAGAGGCGGTCTTGGCGTTCAAGGAGCGCGTCTTTAACCCTCTCAAATTCTGATTTTGAGGGAAAAGACCCCGGTATAACGGCCTTTTCATTGAAGGCAGGAACGTCTCGACGCAGCGCACTGTTTGCTTCTTCGTAGGTGTAGCGAAGCCCGTCAATTTCGGCGTTGCGCGAGCTCAGGTCATCGCGGAGGGTGAGGAGCTCTTGTTGGAGAGTGTCAAAGACCACATATACTTCATCGGCGTGGGCGACCACTTTGGTGCGATCGGAAAAGTAGGTCCGGTAGTGGGTTTCTAGTGCCTCAGGCAGAGGGGCGATTTCTGTTCCGATGATGGCGTAGAGTTCGGGAACCCGTGAGGCGGGGTCTTTGTCTTCGTAGCTGACTATCCGCTCACGAAGACGATGGTCTGCAGGTAACGTCGCAAACGACTCCTCGAGAAGGACCGCAATGTCATTATGCTCGGTGGCAGAAAGCCGAGCCCAGGCGGAGTGCAACATTTCGTGGGCTGCCACCACCGGCTCAATACTGGTCAGGCGCGCATCGGTCACGTCATAGAGGTAGATGCGCCCATCCCGCAGGGTGTAGCACCCGAGGACACCGATTCCTGGTTCAGATCGAGAGCAATAACGATCAAATTCGACGGAGGGAACCACCCGCGGCAGCGACGTCATCAGATAGAGCGCGCCGGTGTCTGACAGCCCCGCTTCGGAGACGTACCTAAGGATTTCGGCAGAGGGATCGAACTGGTGGGCGACTAACTGGTCTTTGAGGAGGCGCTCATTGTCCAGGACCCATGTGGCGCCCCAGGCGACACCACCCTGCAAGGCCAGCGCGCCAAGCGCTAAAAGTGCGAGCAGGGCACGGCCGATGCGTTGACCCAGTGACACACTTTCCTCCTAGCGCCTTTGTGCTTTGTACGTCCCCATTCTCGCTCACAAGACCACGAGAATTGCTGTGTTTCTCGCGGGTGTTGCCAACCCAGAGTGGGGTGAGAGCATTCTTCAAGAGCTGCGGGTATTCTCACCACAATGAGTCTTTTTGATGTGACCTCCGTGACTCCACCCGCACCGTGCTCACGGTGCAAGGAGTTGGTGGTGGCCACAAGTTTGTTTTGTCCTCACTGCGGGCAGTCCTCTGTTCGGCCGCTGCCTGCCGCCGCCGTGGTCAAGCCTGATGAGAAAGAAACCGTGGTGGAACCTCCGACAGAGGGGGACTCTCACACCAGCGCAGATCCAGTGGCACGCGCGACCGGATGGATTCGACGCAGCCTGAACATGGGCAAGAGAATCCTCCCTGACGCAGGGGAGGCGCAACCAGAAGACAGCAAGCTGAACCAGGATGAAGCCACCCAGGCGATGTCTTTGTTCGACATCGAAGAGGCAGAGCAGCTCGACAGAGGGAAACCTCGACGCCCCCAAGCAGTGCTTCGATTTGTACTGAAATTTGAATCAGGCCTCGCCATCACGGTGGGAGAGACGCCCGGCTTTATGGGGGTAAAGCCTCTCCCTGAGGCGGCAGAAGAGGGAACTCAACGCATTTGCTTGACGGACCCCACCGACAGCGTTGCCTGGGAGCATGTCGAGTTTGGGGTACAAAAGGGGGTTTTTTGGGTAAAAGATCTCAGGACAGTTAATGGAACCGTCGTTGAAGAGCCAGGCTCAGCGGCCTTGCAGTGTATTCCCCACGACACGTACCCTCTGGTCCGGGGATCGCGTGTCCTCATGGGTGAGCTCGCTTTCACGTTGCACTAACTTCGGGCGTCCACAACCCGAGCGCCCCAGAGTTTTTACCAGAGAGAACCCAGGGCCACGGTGGGGGTGGTAATTCATGGTTCACTGCGCCGGTGCAACGAAGTGAGCCCCAGAAACCTCCCGTTTCTTCCCCCGCGCGCTTCCCGTGGGTTCCCGCCCTCACACCCGTCATTCTTTCGGTGATGATGGCCCTCATTTTTCAGTCTTCTCTTGCTTTGATGATGGGCGTCTTGGGCCCAGCGATGGTGGCAGGGTCGTGGTGGGAAACTCGACGCGCCCAGCGCAAGAGGGCTCGCCAAGCTTTGGCGGAGTACGCGCAGGCCTCCCTCGACTACCGCCATAACCAAGAACTCGACCGGAGGGCTGAGAAAGACAGAGCGCTCCGCGCGCAGCCAGGAATCCTCGCACAGGCCAGTAACCCTTTTTGGCGCAAAGCTTCTGTGTTCGATGGCTTCTATCGTGTGGGGACGGGGCGGTGGGAGCCGCCCACAGGCCATGCCTTGGAGGGGCAAGGGCCGCTGTCGGGTATGCCAGGCGTGATCGACACCGCTCATGGCGTAGCCCTGGTGGGGCCCCAGGAATGCCACGGAATATGGCGCATGCTTGTGACGGGCTGGATTGCTCATACGCCGCGAGAACATCGGGACTCGCTCTCGCGCAGCCACTCTTGGGCAACAGGCGACGCCCCCCGGGATATTCGCGGCCCTTCCCGAGCCGTATGGGTAGACACCCTTGAGGAGGTTCCAGACGAATGCCATATTCTCATTACCCCCCTTGGTGAGCATCTCGTCACCATCCACGATAGTGACGGGTCCACAAGAGCTTTGAAGCCTGATCTTCTCACCTCAGCACAGTTTGCGTGGGTGTGCGACCGCCTGGGTTTTCTCGAGGAGTCCCGCGATAAAACTGTTGTACCGGATTACGCTCGGCGAGATCAGCTGTTCGTGGACGTGGGTGCTTTCGCACCGTGGGACCTGGTCCAAGAGGGTCCCCACGTCGTGGTGTGGGGTTCGACTGGGTCGGGCAAGAGCGTCAGCGTGTGCTCTATGGTGGCGTCGGTCGCTCAGCACTACTCGCCCCGTGATGTCGTGTGCGTCATCGTCGATTTTAAAGGAGGGGCAGGACTGGCGCCGCTGATTCCTCTTCCTCACACCGTGGGCAGTGTCACTGATCTTGACGGCAACACAGCGCAGCGGGCGCGCCACGGCATTGGCCGCGAAATGGTGGCGAGGGAAAAGTTGCTCCTTCACCATCAGGTGAGTGACTGTGGCAAGCTTCCCGCCGAGGTGGAATGTCCTAGGTTGCTCATCATCATCGATGAGGCGGCCTGGTTACTGGGGTCGTTTCCGATCTGGGCCGAGCTCCTTGCCGACGTTCTCGCCAGAGGTCGGTCCCTGGGCATTCACGTGATTATCGCGACCCAGCGTGTCCAAGGGGTCCTCACCCCGGCCATGATGGCGAATATTTCTTTGCGTCTGTGTGGTCGCATTAGCGACGACGCAGAATTAACATCGTGGATGCCCGGCATCGCGCCCTCGAGAGTTCACAGACTGCGACACGGCTCTCCGGGGGTGGCCCTTGTCGCGGGAGCTCATACCTCATCCACTGAGGTGACGGTGATTGCTCACGGTCACCTCGGTCGGGCACTCAGCCACACGCCCTCCCGGTGGGCGGTGTGGTCCCCCGAGCTACCAGACCGGGTCTCGTTAGAACCAGGACACTGGGCGGTGGCTGACAACACGCAGACGAGGAATCTCACCCCGGTGACTTACGACCCCGGACAAGAGGGGTCCGTGCTCGTCGTGGGGGATTCTCGCAGCGGGCGAACCACGGCCCTTGCGGCACTGGCTTCCCAGTGCGACGCGGTGAGTGTCGCGCCTGATGACCCCTACGAGCTGTGGCTTCTGCTGAGACGCCAGACACAAGGAGGTCCGGTGCTGGTCATAGACAACGTTGATGACCAGCTTCGGCGGGCGGGACATGACGGCGGAGCCCTCATCATTGATGCGCTAGAGGGGCACACAGGAATCGTGTTGATGAGCATCAATGGCGCTTTTCCTCTGGCGAGGAGCCTCGCTCGAGTAGTGAAAAAAAAGCTGGTGCTGTCACTGGCACAAGAAGACAGCGCTTTGGTGTGGGGTGGCCCAGGTGAGGTGAGTCCGGGGCGAGCGCAGTGGTCCCATACTCTGCTCCAGGTGGCAACCGGGGGCACCCTGCCAGAGCCCCACAAACGCAGCGATGAACTCCACACACGGTCGCCTCCCCTTGTGGTGACTTATCAACCGAGTCGGTGGGCCGGGACAGAAACGGCATTTCTGGGGTCCCCCGATGCGGCCATGCTTCAGTGGCCGTCGTTGAACCTCCGTCTCGAAACACACCCTGTGGTCATCGATGGGCCAGGCCCGATGGAAATGCGCCATGTTAGCGCCGGACGCATCATTTTGCCTGCGTTACCCGTTCCCGAGGGCGTCGTGCAGGTGTGGGAGGGGGGAAAAATTCTTCTTGTTAGCCCAACATACTGGCGACACTGAGAACAGGATGTCCTGTCGCAATACCCACGGGCGCGTTCGTGAGCTGGCCTTGATGGGTATTGAGTCCTTGGGCCAAACCCGCATCCGCTGACAGGGCAGCTTTCCAGCCTTGGGAAGCCAAAGCTTTGACGTAGGGAATGGTGGCATTGGTCAACGCCATGGTGGACGTGTGGGGAACGGCCCCCGGCATGTTGGCCACGCAGTAGTAAACACTATTGTGAACCTCAAACGTGGGCTCAGCGTGAGTGGTGGGCCGGGACCCTTCAAAACATCCACCCTGATCCACCGCGATATCCACCAAAACACTGCCTGGTTTCATGCGCGAAACGAGTTCCAGGGATACGAGCTTCGGAGCTTTCGCGCCGGGGATGAGAACAGAGCCGATAACAAGGTCGGCCGTGAGGCACGCGCGTTCAATTTCCAAAGAGTTAGAGGCTGCAGTTTTGATCCGCCCGGCGTACAGGGCGTCCAGTTCTTTCAGTCGCTGCAGATTGGTGTCCAAAACCGTCACATCTGCTCCCATACCCACTGCGACAGAAATGGCGTTTGTTCCTGCGACGCCACCGCCGAGCACGACCACGGTGGCGGGTCTCGTCCCGGGAACACCGGGAACAAGCTGACCCATGCCGCCTGCCGGTTTGAGCAACGTGTTCGCTCCCACAATGGCGGAAAGCCTCCCGGCTACCTCACTCATGGGCGCGAGCAGAGGAAGGCCGCCGGTGCGGCCCTCGACCGTCTCATAGGCGATGGCTGTTGTTCCCGCCTCAAGGAGAGCTTGGGTCAGCTCAGGTTCCGCCGCAAGGTGGAGGAAAGTGAACAGCACGAGGTCGGTGCGAAAGTAGTGGTATTCACTTGCAATGGGTTCTTTGACCTTCACCACCATGTCTGCCGATGACCACGTTGAGAAAGCATCCGCGCCAATGGTGGCGCCTTCCCTGGCGTAGTCCTCATCGAGGAAGCCGGAGCCTCCGCCCGCTTCGGTTTCCACCGTGACCTCGTGTCCGGCGAGAACGAGGTCTCTCACCCCCGCGGGGGTTATGGCGACGCGAAACTCATTGTTTTTGACTTCCCGGGGGATAGAAATTTTCACGTCAGACACCTCACTGTGTGGGTTCGAAGGATGGACGCCTGTTGGCTTGCGTCCCCAGTGGGGCGCTTGTCACCAGTGCGGAAAATAGTCTATAACGAGGTTCGAAGAGCACCAATGGTGTGGTCGCCTCCTTTAACCTCGAGGGCAAAGCGTTGGGAGAGTTCATCCTGGTCGTCCCGAGAAATAGCGCCTACCTCGGCGAGGGCCGCGAGGGCAACGGGGGTTGTGGCGCGCATGGACCCATCGAGAATCTTCACCGCTACCGCCACGCCTTCCGGAGTGGCAATGACGACAAGACCTTCGGCGCCTATCTTGGCGATTCCTCCAAGAGTGTCGATCGTCACGGTGTTATCCCGGCCGTGACCATCGAGCGCCCAGGCGTGAGAGCTCACAGCAGAAAGAAGCCGCTTTTCTGCAGGCTGTTTTGCGCCCGCAACGGTGGCTAATGCGGTCGCGAGACCTCGGACGCTCACCGCGTGAAGGGGAGATCCGCAACCGTCAGTCGAGCTGAAAGCCGGAGTTTCCTGCGCGTAGTGCGTGATGGTCTCTACGATGGAGCGCTGCAGGGGATGAGAGGGATGAAGATAAGTCTCGAGATCCCATCCGCTGTGTTGGCAAGCGGCGAGAAACCCTGCGTGTTTACCGGAGCAATTCATGGCGAGCCGGTTTGGCTCCCCTTCATCACGAGCCATGTGTGCACGTTCCGCGGCGGCTAAGGGCCAGTCACTCGGGCATTGTAGGTGGGAAGGGGTCAGTCCGTGGTGGGCGAGAAAAGCTTCGACGCCCCGTCGGTGCTCCTGAGACCCACAGTGGCTCGCGGTCGTAAGAGCCAGTTCCAGGCCGGTAACTTCGACCCCTGTAGCGAGAACAGCGAGCGCCTGGAGAGGCTTCAGTGTTGAGCGCGGATAGACGATAGCCGTCGAGTCGCCTCGCTCAAGAAGCAAATTTCCGAGGGAATCGACAACCGCAAGCACGCCGTGATGAAGTGACTCCACCTCGGAATCTCTGACAAGTTCGGCTAGGACGACGCCATCTCTGGCGCCCAGAGGGTGCGCGGCCACGCGCTAGAGCGCCGCCAGGGCTTCACCCATAACCGCGATAGCTTCTTCCAACTGTCCGTTGGTAATGACGAGCGGGGGTAAAAAGCGGATCACGTTTCCGAAGGTGCCCGCCGTGAGGATGAGCACGCCGTGGTGTAGCGCATACGTTTGCACCGCTTTGGCAACCTCTGGGGCGGGCTTATTGGTCGAGGGATCGACAAACTCGACCGCAATCATGGCCCCGATTCCCCGGACGTCTGCAACCTGCGGGTAGGAGTCTTTCAGCTTTTCGAGCAACGGCTTCAGAGTGGCCTCGATACGCTTGGCTTCGCCGAGGAGTCCTAAGCGTTCCACTTCCGCAAAAACGGCGACGACCGCAGCGGAGGACACAGGGTTTCCGCCAAAAGTGCCGCCCAGCCCTCCAGGATGAGAGGCATCCATAATCTCGGCGCGCCCGGTGACCGCGGCAATCGGCATGCCGCCACCGATACCTTTAGCGCTGGTGACGAGATCCGGAACGATGTCGAAGTGCTCGCTGGCAAAGTAGGCCCCGGTGCGGGCCATACCGCTTTGAACCTCGTCCGAAACATACACGATGCCGTTGTCGTGACACCACTGGACAAGGGCGGGGAGGTAACCCTCCGCGGGGATGATGAATCCGCCCTCTCCTTGAATCGGCTCTACCACCAGGCACGCAATTTGGCTTGCTCCGACGCGCTTTTCCAGGTAGGTAATGGTGCGTTCTGCGGCTTCTGCGCCGCTCAAGCCGTCATGGAAGGGAGAAGAATTCGGGGCGTGGTGTACAGAGCCGGCGAGCGGACCGAAGCCTGTGCCATAGGGGTGCATGTTGTAGTTCATGGCAGAGGTGAGGTTCGTTCGGCCGTGATAGCCATGGTGCAAGACCGCAATTTCCGTTCGGCCTGTGTGTTTGCGCGCTATCTTGACGGCATTCTCCAAAGCTTCCGAGCCGGAGTTGACGAGAACTGATTTTTTGGCAAAATCCCCGGGGGTGTGCTGAGCCAAGAGCTCACACGCTTTAATGTAGGGCTCGTAACCGGCAACAGCGAACAAAGTGTGGGTGAGTTTTGTTGCTTGTTCAGAAACGGCCTCCACGACCGCGTCATTGGTGTGACCCACTGTCATTACCCCGATACCTCCGGTGAGATCGAGGAACTGGTTGCCATCGACGTCCACAACAATCGCATCGTGAGCGTGGGAGGCGTAGATAGGAAATGTGGCGAACACTCCCACGGAAACTGTCGCCAGGCGACGCTCATGGAGTTTCGCGGATTGTGGGCCGGGTATCTCAGTAACGATCTTTCGCTCCAGGGTTCCCGGTGTGTGGGCGAGTGTCGAAAGTGTGTCGGTCATAAACACCTATCGTAGCCCTGTACTCTCACAAACCACTGGAAAAAGACCCCGAAAGGACTGGTGATGACCGAGCATTTCTTCGCCGTATCGGTGACGTGGACGGGCAATAAAGGTACCGGCACCAGCGGTTATAAAGACTACGACCGCAGTCACTTCGTGAGCTCTGAGGGCAAAGAAGCGATAGCTGGTTCTGCGGATAAGGTTTTCCATGGAGATCAATCACGATGGAACCCTGAAGAAATGCTCATCGCGGCACTGTCTCAATGCCACATGCTGAGTTTTCTGCATGTGGCCTCCGCCGCGGGAATAACTATCCAGAAGTACTCCGATAACGCCACGGGAACTCTTGTCCTGTTCGGCGATGGCGGAGGCCGGATGTCTGAGGTCACATTGAGGCCGAGCATCGAGATTTCTTCGGGGGATAGAAGCCTGGTGCCTGGTCTTCATCATCGAGCGAGCGAACTGTGTTTCATTGCTAACTCTGTCAGCTTTCCTGTGCGCCATGAAGCTCACACGGTGGTGAGCCCCTCACATTGATTGCCACGGTGTTTCCTGCGAGACTAAGTCGGTTGCCTTAGGTGACGTCCTCGCCTAAGGAAAGGTTTCGCGTGAACAAGGTCTTCACCATTGTCTCCACTGTCGCTCTTGTCGGAGGGTTGCTTGGTTGCGCCTCGGACACCGAAGTGCTTGACGAGGGTGCCGCCGGGTCCGCACTCGCGGAGGGATGCACCCCCAGTGGCGACCAGATTGAGACGATTAGCTTTTCGGGAGTGTTGGGAGCTTCACCAGAAGTTCTCTTTGAGGCACCGCTTGAGGTGGACGCCACACAACGCAGCGTAATTCTGGAAGGCGAGGGAGTTGTTGTCGCCGATGGCGACCACCCGCTTATCGACAACGCGCTCTACAACGCTGCCACCGGTGAACTCATTGAAGAGTCCGGGTACAACGAAACCAGTCCAACGCCTCTGACACTCGACACAAACGTGGCCACTTTCGTCGGCGTCTCTCTCACGGCAGCATGTTCGACAGTGGGATCGCGTGTAGCCGGTCTTATCCCCCCCCTGGATGCCTTTGGCCTTGAGGGCGCGCCCGAGTTTGGTCTAGGGGCTGGCGAAGCGTTGCTTTTTGTTATGGACATCATTGAGGTGAAGCCGCCGTCGGTGCCCCCACTGGAAGAGCTCGAGGGAGACGCCATCCCGGGGCCTGAAGGATTCCCATTGGTGGACTATGCCGCCAATGGCGAACCCACCGTCACACTGCCCGAAGGTGATATTCCCTCTGAGTTTGCTTTGGCTACCGTGCTCGTAGGCGATGGCCCACTGGTGGCTGACGGTGATGTCGTGGTCGTTCATTACCACGGTGTGAACTGGAACACCGACGATGTGTTTGATTCAAGTTGGGGACGCGGCGAGCCTGCAGCGTTCCCGGCGGGTGGAGTCATCCCTGGATTCCGGGATGGCCTTGTAGGCCAGACCGTTGGTTCACGGGTCATCATCATTATTCCGCCTGAGTTGGCCTACGGCCCCACCGGGGGGACCCAAGATGGTTCCATCGGCGCCGAAGATACCATTGTGTTTGTCGTGGACATTCTCGGTGTGGAATAGCGAGACATTCCCCGCTGGTGAGCTAGTTCGCAGCTTCGAGGCGAGCTAAACGCTCCATGGTGCGTTTTTTGCTCGTGGATTCACCACCCAAAATGACACCGACCAGCGCGAGAAGCCAGCGGGTTACGGTGATGGCGGGCCACCAAGGTTTGCGAAGACCCAGTAGCTTCCGAAAATCATCATCAAACGTGGCAATCGCTCCCGCCACGAAAATTTGATAAGGGATCCTGGTGCTTAAGGGCAAAGGCGGTTTTCTCAGGAAGCGCAGCGCCTCCGTGACACGGGCGTCACGGCGAAGGGCTGGCTGAAAATCCTTGAGGGTTTGCTCGAGCTCGGAGACGGAAGTAGGCGGGTTGCTCATGCCCATCAACCGTCCGGCGACGGCCCATTCGCGGACGTAACGGTCTTCGCCTGATTCGCCATCGGCCCCCTCGGGAATGGTGTCGCCCCACGTGCGGTGAGCGCGCAAAAAGGCGTCGGTGAAAATAGTGTGAACCCAACCTGCGAGGTCGTCATCGTGCGCAGAGTAGGCCCGAGGCTCTTGGGCCGTCGCGCCGGGCTGGTACTCGCCGCTCACGCGGTCGTGAAGCTTTGAGACGCGAGAAGTTTCCCCCTCCACCGTGGCTTTTGCGCCGAATGTGGTCGTCACCACCCAACGCACTGTGCCCGAGAGGCGTCCCAGTGGATCGGACGCGTAGCGGGAGTGATCGTGGACACCTGCCATCGCTCCGGGGTGCAATGTTTGCATCAAGAGTGCCGCAACTCCCCCCACGATGACAGGGATCCCCCCGTTGACATGCCAGACCGCGGACCCCGGGCCAAAGAATCCTGCGTCGTCACCTTTGCTCATGCGCGTGATCCATTCGGGTTCCCCTTCGGGGTCTCCGGAAAGCATGGTGAGCATGCTTGCG
>JBLIEN010000002.1:0-36461 GCA_047633115.1 Pontimonas sp. | reverse complement strand
GTTCTCTTGCGGTCGGCCTTTGCACTCGGTGCCGGCGGGATAATCTCAAGATCTGGGAACGGACGTATGTGTGAAGGCTCGGCCGGCTTGGTGCGGGAGCGATGACCCGCCGGCAGACAATCTCTTGCGATGCTCAAGCGCATCGAGTGGAGCCAGCTCTTTGGTGAAGGCGTAGTAGTCGTGGAGGTGGAACTGCTGGGTAGAAGTCAAGAAGGCGAAGTCGTAGACGTTGTTCTCAAACAACTCTTTACGAAGAGCTGCTCGATGATTGAGATAGTCGAGGGTGGTGAGGCGTGGCATCGTTATCGCGAATATGCGCCTACTCGTTCGGAGAGTCAAGCATGTACGGGATAGATGAGATCATCTAAGGATCGGGCCGAGTCACCTCTTCGAGAAGGGTCCTGAAGCATCCACCAGACCGGCCAGACATCACATCTTCACGTACAAGGGCTGACCGACGGCCCTGGTGCTCTCATACTCGATTCCATAAGTGAGCAATAAATTGCAAACAACCAACGACTCTTCTGATGTCGCCGGAGACGACCTACTTCGGTCACGCTATCTGCAGCGGCTTCTTCATCGTTTCAACCGAGAGCAGACTTCGCTCCCAAGTTATCTCACTCCACTCACTCTCATTCAGTACTGGGATGAGAGTGAGGTCCCATCGGACGTAAAGCGTTGTGTGGAGAGTTGGCGTGTCCTAGAAAACCGAGGGTTCACCAGGCAGCTTTACGACAAAGGCCTCGCGCGCGTTTTCATAGGAGACCACTTCAGCGATCTTCACCTCCGCGCGTTCGACCTTTGTACGCACCCAGCGATGCGGTCGGACTACTTCCGCCTCTGCTTCCTTTTTTTACACGGTGGAATGTACGTCGATGCTGATGACGAACTTCAAGAGCCTGAAGCGATTCCGACGCTCATCGACTCCGGCATGCTCCAGCTACAGCCGCTTTGCTACCAGAGGTCCACAGACTCAATGGTGGTGCCAATCGACTTCGTCGAAACCATCAGCGATGACCTCTTCTTCTATGTTGCCAACGACCCCATAGTCACACCCGCGCGTCACCCAATAATTGAGGCTGCTTTGAGCCAGGCGACAGATCGCTTGATTGACGCTCGCGGCTCAAGCAGAGACATACAGTGGCTTACCGGCCCCGGAAATCTGTCTGAAGTTTTGGTTCGCCACAGCCTCAACCTGGAGAGGAAAGGCGTCGACAATGACTTTCGATTCATCCCCAATTGGGTAAAGATCGCGCCCGGCGACTGGACCCTTGAATACAGGAACGATGACCGAAACTGGCGCCTATGGATCACCGGAGATAGTTCACAATGAATCTCCTCGACTCGGCCGATTTGCAACTCAAGCTGGCCCACCATCTTCGTGTCGTGCTTCGTCATCTAGATCCAATCCGCAAGGCAAAAGCCTTCTCAACACGCACCTCTTTCCAGTCAATTGAGCGGATCTACGTGATCAACCTCGATCGCAAACCGAAACGGTGGAAGTCGACCCGTAGAGAGCTTGGCCGTTTCCGCTCCAGAGAGAACCAATCGCTGAACGCAATCACACGACGTTTCTCGGCAGTGGATGCTCGGTATCTTCCCTCCGAGACGCAACCGAGCGAGCTGAGAACAACGTTCACTCTCGCAGAACAGCTTGCTGTCCATCCGGATCCACTCATAAGAATCGACGACAGCACGAGGGCGATCAACATCGCGATGACGAAACCTGAGATCGCGATCGCCATGTCACATATTGAGGTCTGGAGGCTCATCGCACACGGCGATGTGGATTGGACCTTGGTGCTAGAAGATGACGTCATCATGCGACCTGGCTTCGCAAGCAAACTGAACCGGCAGTGGCACGCGCTCGTAGAACAGAACGCCGAACTTGTCTATCTCGCATACAGAGACGTAGGTGGGATCGAGCGGCCCGACCCGAAGGTAGTGCATCGGCAGACTGAACCTGGATTATGGGAGGCCTCCGCCTACCTGCTAAGCCGTCAGGGAGCTCGAAAACTACTAAGTGCCCTACCTGCGAATGGACCAATAGATCTCTGGATGAACTTCCGCTTTGGCGAGGTTCGTACCTTTACTACTTCCACCCAGATAGTCGAACAGCGACTCAATGAGCCATCGACGAATTCCTACTCTGTACTGCCGGTATTGTCCCGAGTCGGATCTGTTACTCGTGAGAAGGCTCTACTCCCAAACAAGAAGCGTCTGAAAGGCCCCATAATCGCGATCGGGCCCGAGGGAACGGGTCTCTCATCTCTAGCCGTTGCGCTGTCCACATTGGGCTGCTCCGTAGCTCACGATCTCACTACACTCCCCGCGGATGAACTGCTGCGGTTACGAAGACACGGCCGCGGAACGGCCTTTAACGCGTTCGTGAACATCGGTGCCTTCGATGAAACGTTGCTCGCGACCGTGATGGCGAACAGGGACGCAAGGCTAATCCTCACAGGTTCACAACAGACTCTGGAAGGACTGCCAAGTGGCCGCACCCTCCACCTTCCATTCGATGCAGTCGACAAGTGGGACAGTTTGTCAAAGGTCCTGAAGATCGACTACCCGAGCTATCCGTACCCCAAAGAGTGCGATGTCGGGCAACGAGAGATTAGTTCAGGTACCGACATGTCTCCCGCAATTGGCTGGCACGATTTGCGCTGGGATCGATCGCCCTGGATCATGCCGAATTCAAGATTGAGAAACGGACTCGAGCTAGTGTCAGCTCAAGATTCACGTCACAAGCTCGTGACATGGCGGGAGGGTCAGTTACTTCGCAATGACGTTTGGAAGCGTCGAGATGATACGTTCCCGAGCAACCTAGCGATCTTTCAACCGAACAACGTGGTTACGGATAGGACCGTCGATCTGACCCTGAAAGCACAGAAATCGCTTGTGCGCGATTTCACCGCTGGCGCGATCGCCGCTCAAGCACCTTTCAAGTACGGGATTTTTTGCGCATCTCTCCGACCTGCTCGAGGGTCTGGGGTCATCACTGGCATGTTCCTACATCGCAGCGGACCCCGACAGGAAATTGACATCGAGTTCCGCGGGAAAGACACCACGAAAATGCTCGTGAACGTATTCTTTAATCCCGGCGCTGTTGGCACCAAGCTCGAGTACGGGTACCGAGGAACACCGACGGAGATTGACCTCGGCTTCGATGGAGCAGATGACTTTCACTACTACGAAATCGAATGGCGCCCGGAAGCCATCACATGGAAAGTTGACGGGAAAGTCGTATACCGACGTCGAGAATGGAACCCGACTCCCATCCCCGATCGACCTCTAGAGTTCAATATCAATATTTGGACATCGCGATCCGTCGAGTTCGCTGGGCGCCTCGACGTCGAGGCTCTTCCAGCCACAAGCTCTATTCAAGAGATGTCCGTCCGCGACTAGCACCCGTGGTGTCGGTACACCCTGTTCTATGTTTCCCCTGTTCTGTTTGGTGATGTTCTATGCCGATCGGATGTACCGATCGGCAAGACACCTGCCGGGACTCGAACCCCGTAACAGGGGTCGCGAAAAGCTATGTCCTAACCGACGACGCACCGACGAGAGCAAAAAAGACGCCGCGGCGGCGTCTCCCGTATCTGTTATTCTGGCTTTAAAACATGAATAATGCTTACGTTTGGTGCCCCTGGAGGGAGTCGAACCCCCAACCCTTTCCTTAGGACGGAACTGCTCTTCCATTGAGCTACAGAGGCTGGCGGGCACAGTCTACCGACGTGCCAATGTCCCCTGACCTGGCTACAGTTTGAGCGTGAAGATCTATTTAGCAACATTGGGCTCTCGGGGGGATAACGAACCTTTCAGGGCTTTGGCTCTGGAAGCTTCTTCCGCGGGCCACGAGGTGTATTTCGCGCACACCGACGACATTGCCGTCCAACCCACCGCCCCGTATACGGATCTGGAGCTGCGCGGCTCTGTCGGAAAAATCATCGCCGAACAGGGGGTTTCCGTGATGAAGGGTCTGCTCACCTACCCCCGCGTGATGAGACCGCTCCTGAAGGGTGCCGCGCGGGACACCACCAACCAGATTCTCAACATCAAGCCAGACGTGGTGGTGTACCACCCCAAAATCATGACCGCGGCAGCGGCAGCTCACGCGGTTGGGGGTATCGCCATTCGCGCAGAGATTGTCCCCCTGCTCACTCCCACCAGCGAGTTCGCTCCCGTGGGGGTCCCTTCTTGGTGGCCCGCGTCCTGGAACGAGTCAAGCTACTCCCTGATAAATGCATTCGTGTCAGCGTTGAGTGGACCCGCAAAAAGACTCGCTAAACGCTTGGGAGCTATCCGCGTTGACCCTGACATTTCGTTGGTGCCCGTCAGCCCTGCGATCATCCCGGCGCCCAAGGATTGGCCCGCCGACACGGTGATGACCGGTGCCTGGTTTGCTCCCGAGCAGGCTCAACTCGACGAGGAGCTCTCCACATTTCTTGACTTTGGGGCCGTCGTGTATGCCGGCTTTGGCTCGATGAGGGATTCCCGCGGCGCCGCGCGTGCCGAGGCGATTGTGAGTGCCGCACGGTCGCTGGGCATGCGGGTGCTCCTGGTCACCGGGTGGGGAGGAATGGTCCCTTCCGCCGCTCACGAAGCTGCACCCGATGTGCTGGTACGCGAGAGTGTTCCCCACGCCGATGTGCTGCCCCGCGTTTCCGTGGCTATCCATCACGGTGGCGCCGGAACCGTTCATTCCGCGCTGCGCGCGGGTGTTCCCAGTGTCATCATGCCGTTTCTGGGCGACCAGCCGTGGTGGGCGCGTTATCTCCACCAGCGAGGCCTGGGTCCCACAGCCTTGTCTCGAAAAACGACCCGCTACCAAGACATCGCTTACGCGTTAGCGATGGCCAAGTCCTATCGCGATGCGGTAAAACTGGCGAGCTTAGAGATGGCCACCGAAGACGGCCTCGCAAAAGCCCTGGCGATTATCGAACAAGCCGAAGCGGGAATCCACCCTTTTCGGGCGGCCTAGTTACGCTGCCTGCGCGAGGTAGCCTTCCCAGTGGGGCTGAGGGCGTTCAATCCCTCGCACCAACCAAGCAGTACCAAAAGGAATCTTCGGCGCCTGAAGAAGCCGCCAGCCCATTTCAGCGGGCGTTCGGTCCCCTTTGCTGTTGTTACACGCCAAACAACACGCGACTAAGTTTTCCCAGGCATCTTGCCCACCCCTGGAACGCGGTAGAACATGGTCAATGGTGGTGGCCGCGTTGCCGCAGTAGGAACAGCGGTGAGCGTCACGCCGGAGAACACCACGCCGGGACACAGGAATATGACGGTTATGGGGCATCTTCACATAGCGGGTCAACACGATCACAGAAGGTCTCTCCCACGTCCCGTCCACGCTGCACACGGGATGCCCGCGGTCACGTTCGATCACGACCGCCCGGCCATTCATGACAAGAATCAAGGCTCTCCGAAAGGACACTACGGACAGGGGTTCATATCCCGCATTGAGGACCAGTGTCCTCGCCGACCCAAAGTTCCGAGGTGGTGGCACCACAACGACAGGGCCTCTCACAGCACACCCCCAGGGAGCAGAGGCCCGTTAACGCAAAAGACACCATCGAAAATCGATGGTGTCCCCCGTGGCAGAAAGTTAAGACACCCGAGCGTGTGCCTGGTGGCACACAGAATCCGAAAGTGTGCGCGCGCGTCACGGTAGGGAACGTGCGCCCGGTGAGACATTGGCCAACCCCCTTAGCTGTGCGGGAACGACGCTCTTAGGATATCGCGCCTGACATAACACGTTTCACCACGGCGCGCCGAGCCATCCGGTGGCCGCTACAGGCAGGAGAGGTGTCGCCCCGTGGCACCTAGAATTGACTCATGGCCGGCATTAACATTCCCCGCGAAATCCTCCCCACTGATGGTCGTTTTGGTTCGGGCCCGTCCCGGGTTTCCCAGACGCAGCTCGATCACCTCATGGCTCACGCAGACATTCTGGGAACTTCCCACCGGCAAGCGCCCGTGAGGGATCTGGTCGCACGGGTACAGAACTCTCTAGCGGATTTTTTCTCCCTCCCCGAGGGGTATGAAGTCGTACTCGGAAATGGGGGTTCCACCGCGTTCTGGGATATTTCGGCAGCGAGCTTGGCCCACCAGCGCAGCGCCCACCTCAGCTTTGGCGAGTTTGGGAACAAATGCGTGAGCGCCCATACGACGCCCTGGCTGGAGGCGCCCCACGTCATTGCGACCGAACCGGGCACGAGAGGGTCGTGGGACGCCGTGGCCGGGGTTGATCTCTATGCCTACCCTCACAACGAAACCTCCACCGGGGTCAGCACCGTGGTGGCACGTGTTCCCGGCGCCGATGCGGGTGCCCTCATGGTGGTCGACGCCACCAGTGCTGCCGGCGGCATCGCGGTTGATATTGGCGAGAGCGACGTCTACTACTTCGCCCCGCAAAAAAACTTCGCCAGCGACGGTGGCCTGTGGTTCGCGCTGCTCTCCCCCGCGGCCCTGGAGCGAGCAGGCACTATTTCTGCCAGCGACCGCTACATCCCGGAATTTCTCTCGCTGAGCAACGCGATTGATAATTCTCGGTTGCACCAGACTCTCAACACCCCAGCGTTGGCGACGTTGTTGCTCATGGAAGCCCAACTGGAGTGGATGCACTCCTTCGGCGGGCTCGCCGCCACCGCAGCGCACTGCGCCGGCTCCTCGGCCATGCTCTATGACTGGGCGGCGTCGCGCAGTGATGTCACGCCTTTTGTGGCGGACCCTTCCCACCGCTCGCCTGTCGTGGTCACCCTCGATATTGATGACGCGGTCGACGCTATGGCTCTCACGGGGATCTTGCGGGAGAACGGCATTCAAGACACGGAGCCTTACCGGAAGCTTGGTCGCAACCAAATTCGAATTGCAACATTCGCCGGTGTGCCCCACACGGACATGGAGAAGCTCATTTCCTGCCTGGAGTACGTACTAGAGCAGCTCTAAAGACGAAGCGAATCCGCTTCGTCGACTTTGCTGTCATCAAAAAGTTCTCCCGGCTGATCGGACTCTTCCCACGGGACAGGATCTAACCCGAGGTCGAGCTGATCAATATCGACACCATCGACGTCGCCATCGACGTCTAGATCGTCTTCAGCATCATCCTCGTCGGATTCGCCTTCTTCTCCGGCGGCAGCATCTTTGAGTTCCTTCTCCTGGTGGAGGTACTCCTCCATCCGATCAGCCCAGGGCACCCAGGCGGGAGAAAGCAACGCCGTCTCTCCCGGAACTAATTCCACCTCTAAAACCGTGGGGGCGTGGTCAGGAATATCTGCCAGCTCCACCGTCCAAAACCATCCGGGATAACCCTCCATCGTCGCGGCGAAGTGAGCGGAAATAACACCCTCTCCCTGGGTGAACGTGGGAGTGGATTCGAACGTTGCTTCGCCAGTAACTTCTCCCAAGCCCAGAAGAGCAACGGCGGTGAGTTCTTCTTGCGCAGGTCCACTGGAGCCTGCAGGCTTCTTCACGGATTTTCTAGGCATCGAACTCCTCAGCAACTTTGCGCAGCAGCGCCGCAATTTTGCGCGAATGGTCATCATCGGGGTAGCGACCGCGACGCAAGTCACCACTGCTGCGATCCAAAAGTTTGATCAGATCTTCGACAATAACTGCCATGTCTTCAGAATTCTTGCGGCCGTACCGCCCGGCGGGTGCGTCGAGGATGCGAACGCTGAGCGCCTGGGCGCCGCGCTTTCCTTCGGCCACACCAAACTCCACGCGTGAACCAGGTTTCACCACATCTCCGGGCTCCAGAGCGGAGGCGTGCAAAAAGACCTCGTCGCCTGCATCAGTTTGAATGAAGCCGAAGCCTTTATCTTGGTCATAAAACTTGACCTTGCCGCTGGGCATGGTGGGCCTTTCTGTCACGAGAGATTGTTGTTCTCCCGCTATAAGGATAGTCCCTGAAGTTAACGTTATTCTGGAGTAATGTCTTCTCTCGATGCGCCGCCTCCTTCTCGGACAGAAAAGGTCATTGCCGCCTTTATTGCCAGCACGATGGGGGTGAGCGTGATGGCATTCTTTGCGATCATCATCGGTACATGGCGAGGAATGACGAGCGCGGAGTACGCGCAGGGGCTGTGGCCCATCATTACCTGGGTCCCCAATATTGCGTTGCCGGCAGGGTTTGTTCTGATTATCGTTTTGCTCATTACGTCTACCCGGCGTCGACGCTCCACAGGTGGCCATGCCTCTTCCGAGTAAGCGCACACTTGCCCTCATCAGCTGGCTTGCCGAACGCGAAGAGTCACAGCTTCTCGACCTTGCGCAGTTGCGAGCCCTCACGCCCGCGCAATGTGAAACGTTGGCAACCATGGCGCAGGCTCTTCTGTCCCCCGAAAGCACCGAGGCCACTTTGGCCCAGTTGCCCCGGCAAGAGCTTCACACCCTCCACTCCCTCGTGACCGAGGGTTCAGCCTCTGGCGAGACCGCGCAACTGGCCCGCTGGGGTCTTGTCGATGACTCTTCCCCCACGCCCCGGGTGATGGGCGAAGAGGGACTGAGCGACTCACTATCGGGCCTGAAGCGTGATGGGACACCTCCGACTCTGACCGCCGGTGTCACAGACCCCGCAGAGCTCGGACGCTCGGCCACACGCGCCTGGGGAATGCTGTGCATGATTGATGATCTTTTAGAGGTTGTGTCTCGCCTGCGCATTACCTGGGGCAGAGATAACGCTCTTGCCGCGACCGCGCGAAAGACGCTACTTGCTGAGCTGGGGGAAGGCTTTGACCTCGATGGGGCGCTCGGCCTAGCGCGCACCGGCGGTTTGCTGACTTTTCACACCGGTGTCGTGGCCGTGAGCGATAGCGCGCCTGCCTGGAGAGAACTCCCTCCCGAAAACCAGTGGACCATGATTGCCAGAGCGTGGTTCGCTGCGGCTCCGCCATGGTTGACCGGAACACTTCAGCACGCGCCCGGGGTGTCGTGGACCGATGATCTTGATGCCCACGCCGGCTATGCCTACCCGATGGCAGACCGGAATGCTCTTGCCGGTCTCACCGCTCAAGCACAAGCGTTGGGCTTCCTCGCCCCCGAGGTCGCCACACCGTGGGCCCTTGCCCTGGCTCAAGGCGACGACGCTACCGCGTCGCTTGCAGCAGCTTTTCCCCCTACTGTCCCGGGTGTGTATGCCCACGAAGACCTGACTCTGTTGGCGCCTGGACCGCTGGACAAAGAACATCGGAACACGCTGTCGCGTTTGGCGCTGAGGGAACTTGGCGGTCTAATCCCTCGATTCCGGCTTACTGCAGCCTCCGTGTTACAAGCCCTCAATAGGGGTTATCCCCCCGAAACGGTGTTGGACGACCTGCGTCAGGCCAGCGCAAACCCGCTCCCCCAGGCCATGGTGGCTCTTGTGGAAGACACTCTGCGGCGCGCCTCAGACATCACGCTGACCATGACGGAGGGGGGCACCATCATCACCACCAGCACGGCGGAGCGGAGAGAGGAGCTCCTCATTGACCCCCGGCTCGCCATGGTCGGCTTGGAAAAAGGACCCGATGGAACTTTGGTGTCGTCGTGGCCGCTGGAGCGCGTATTTAACACCTTGCATCATTCTTCCTACCCCGCGCTGGTGGCAGAGGTTGCGTACGAGACACCGCCTGGGGAGCCCGTCTCAGCGAACGCTGAGGCTGACCCCGAAGCTGTGCTGTTCGACGCTATTGCTCACCTGGTAGCCAGCATCAAACAGGCCACCGCGAAGGGAGTCCCCGCGGGCTTGGGAAGCATGATCGAAGTTGCTATCGCCGGCAAAATTCCCTTTGAAGTGGTGGTGGAAATGCCCGATGCTTCCCTGATCACCATCATCATGGAACCTCGAGCGCTCGGCGGTGGCCGATTGCGGGGAGTGGAACTAAGTAATGCCATGGAGCGCACCCTCCCTGTTTCACGGATTCGCTCACTCAACCCCGTGAGCACTCAGGCATAGCTCCGATAGAATGATGGGCTATGAATCCCGATGGTTGCCTCATTGTCCAGAGCGATAAAACTGTCCTCCTCGAGGTGGGTCATTCCGACGCCAGTGACGCCCGCCACGCCCTTGCGGTCTTTGCTGAACTGGAAAGAGCTCCGGAGCATATCCACACCTACCGCATCACCCGGCTAGGCCTGTGGAACGCGAGAGCCGCCGGTCACACCCGAGACGAAATCATCTCCACCCTCGATCAGTACTCCAAATTTGCTCTGCCCCCGGGGGTTGTCGAAGAAATCGAAGACACTCTGCGCAGGTATGGGCAAATCCACATCACTCGCGAGGATGACCAGCTCTATCTGTCGTGCGAGAACGAGCTCACCCTGGCAGAAATCACCAGGAACCCTAAAGTTCAAGAGCTCCTGGGTGCGCCCGACGAGCGCGGTTGCTTCCCTCTTGCCGCGTGGTCGAGAGGGGTCATCAAACAGGAGCTTCTCAAACGCGGGTGGCCTGCAGCCGATCACGCTGGTTTTGCAGAAGGAACCCCACACGACATTTCTTTGAATACCGAGGGGTGGGGGCTTCGGGAGTATCAAAAGGAGGCGGTTGCGCGCTTTACCGCTCGAGGATCAGGCGTTGTCGTACTGCCCTGTGGTGCGGGGAAAACTTTGGTCGGAGCGGGCGTTATGGCGGCGTTGGATACGTCCACCCTGATCCTCGTCACCAATACTATTTCCGCTCGTCAGTGGCGTGCGGAACTGTTGGCGAGGACCAACCTTAGCGAGGACGATATTGGCGAGTATTCCGGCTCGGTCAAAGAAATCAAGCCGGTCACCATCGCCAGCTACAGCATCATGGCCGCCAAGCGCCAGGGGGAGTTCGCGCATCTGGGCGTGCTGGATGCGAAGAACTGGGGCCTGGTGATTTACGACGAAGTACATTTGCTTCCCGCTCCCGTCTTTCAACTCACCGCCCAGCTGCAGGCGAGGCGTCGACTGGGGCTTACCGCGACTCTGGTCCGCGAAGACGGCCGGGAAGGCGACGTGTTTTCCTTAATCGGCCCCAAACGCTTCGACGTTCCCTGGAAAGATTTGGAAGCAGAAGGCTATATCGCTCCTGCACGCTGTGTGGAAATTAGGGTGGATCTCCCCCAGGACGAGCGCTTGGAATATGCGGCAGCCACCGACAAGGAACGCTTTCGTCTCGCCTCCACCAGCCCCACCAAAGGCGCCGTGGTCCCGGAACTCCTCGCTCTTCACCCTGACGATCCCACCCTGATTATCGGGACCTACCTGGAACAAGTCGAGCAGCTCTCCACCCAACTTGACCTGCCCGTCATCACCGGCGCGACACCGGTGGAGGAACGCGAAAGGCTGTATGCAGCGTTTCGGTCCGGGTCGATTACTCGCCTTGTCGTGTCGAAAGTAGCGAACTTTTCGCTAGACCTTCCCGAAGCATGTGTCGCGATTCAGGTGTCGGGATCTTTCGGTTCCCGACAGGAGGAAGCCCAACGCTTGGGTCGTATTCTCCGCCCCAAAGCCGATGGCGGCCCCGCGACGTTTTACACGCTTGTTGCCCGGGACACAGTGGACCAAGATTTTGCGCTGAACCGTCAGCGGTTCCTCGCGGAGCAGGGTTACGGGTATCGCATCATGGACGCGGCGCAAATCCCCCATACTCTGCCGTTCTTTCTTTCAGGCAACTCCCAGTAACTTCCCAGATACTGGGCTTATGACTGATGGACCGAAAGTACTTATTGTTGATGACGAAGCCAACATCCGCGACCTGTTAACGACGAGCTTGCGCTTTGCCGGCTTTGCTGTTCGCGCTGTTGCCACCGGTGCGCAGACTATCTCTGCGGTTTTGGAAGAAGAGCCCGACATCATTGTGCTCGACGTGATGTTGCCCGACATTAATGGTTTCGGGGTAACCAAAAGATTGCGCGCCAGCGGGTACACCTGCCCCATTCTTTTCCTCACCGCCAAAGACTCCACCGAAGATAAAATTGCGGGGCTTACCGTCGGCGGTGACGACTACGTCACCAAGCCGTTTAGCCTGGATGAAATAGTTGCCCGCATCAAGGCGATTCTTCGTCGCACGCTCGATGAAGACGAAGATGCAATGATTCGAGCCGGTAACTTGGCGATGGACCAAGACACCCACGAAGTGTCCTACGGGCCGAACCACGTGGAACTCTCGCCGACCGAGTTTAAGTTGCTGCGGTATTTGATGCTGAACCCCAACCGCGTCTTATCCAAAAATCAGATCCTGGATCACGTCTGGGAATACGACTTCAACGGGGACGCTGGCATTGTAGAAAGCTACGTTTCTTATCTTCGCCGCAAACTTGATCCGCTCACACCGGAGCAGCTGATTCTCACCAAGCGCGGCTTTGGTTACATGCTCAAAACCGACAAAGCCTAGGTTTCATGCTCGCGTGGGTGCAGGGATGGTGGGAAGGCACCTCCTTACGCGCAAAAATCACCGGCGCCACTGTGATTGTCATCGCGTTATCGCTCTCAGGCATTGGTATCGGAACGGTAGTGACCGTTCAGCGGTATCTCATCGACGAGCTCGATCGAAAAATTGACGAGGTCGCGATGGGGTTGCCTACGGGCCTCAGCATGCATGATTTTGAGTCTTTTGAGAGCACGGGTGCCGTCGGCGCCCGGAGTAGTTTTTTCCTAGCCGCTGTATCGCCTAACGGAGAACTCCAGGCGAGCAACATCGCGGAGGACCAACAGGGGTATGGGCCCGTGGTGGAAAGCCTCACCGCAGGCTGGGTGCTCAACAACCCTGCGGCTACCACGCTTCCCAGCCTGGATGGCCGCACCGAATGGCGGGTTCAGGCTTACACCCTCAGTATCGTCAGTGAAGCGGCCATGACCCAGATGCCAGCAACACTCGTCATCGGTGTCGACTTGGCAGAATCCCGCCAAACCGTGGAGAACCTTGCGTCCATTTTCGTGTCGTTTGGTTTGGTCGCTGTCATTCTCAGTGCTTTCGTCACCCGACTTCTGGTGAAAAACACGTTTAAACCCTTGAAAGAGGTAGAAGTCACCGCGGCACGCTTTGCTGGGGGAGATTTTTCCCAGCGATTGGGTGGCGCCACCCCCAACACCGAGGTGGGGCGCCTCACTCGAAGTCTCAACAGCATGCTTTCGCGAATTGACCGGGCTTTCGCCGATCGGGCCGAGACCATCGACAAAATGCGTCGCTTTATCGGGGACGCCAGCCACGAGCTTCGCACCCCGCTCGTGTCGGTGAGAGGCTACGCCGAGCTGTACCGCATGGGTGCTATCACTACCAAGCCCGACGTGGACCAAGCCATGGAGCGCATCGAAAGAGAGGCAGAGCGCATGACCGCGCTGGTCACGGACCTCCTCGAACTCGCGCGACTGGACGAGGCCCGACAACTCAACATTGTTCCCATCAACCTGGGTTTCCTTGCTCATGATGCGACTTTGGATGCGGGGGCAATAGCGCCCGCTCGGACCATCACTCTGTGGCACGGAGGCGAGCTGGTGCGCAACCCACAGGGATTGGCCCCTGTCACCATCAGCGGGGAGGAAAATAAGGTCCGCCAGGTGCTCGCGAACCTCATCCAGAATGCTCTGCGCTTCAGTCCCGAGGGTTCCCCCTTGGAGTTGGTGCTGAGCCGAGACTCCGCGAGCGGGATGGGGGTGATCAGCGTGGTTGACCACGGTGAAGGTATACCCGTGGAAATTCGAGACAAGATTTTTGATCGCCTCTGGCGGGCTGATAGTTCCCGGGCGCGCGAGACAGGAGGCTCTGGCTTGGGTCTTGCGATCGTCCACACCATCATGACGCGTCTGCACGGCACCATCACGGTGGAAGAAACTCCCGGAGGTGGCGCCACCTTCCACGTGGCATTGCCCAGTGTCCCCAGCCAGGCGAGCTAGGGCCCTCCCCCACTGTCACCGCTTCGGGCCCCTCTCCGGGTCCTCACTGTCCTAGTCTCGGGCCCCGCCCCGAAAGGACATCCATGACCCGATACACCGTAGACAGCGAAGCTGTTCTCCATGCGGCCACTCAAGCTCGCGCGACCATAGCCCGGCTACAGAGCGAAGTTCAGAGCTTGAACTCCCATCTGCATTCCCTCAACTCCACGTGGAGCGGACCCGCCGCCAGTGCCTTCGTGCTGGTGCATGACAACTGGCGCACCACACAGATTCGGGTAGAAGAAAGCCTGCACAGCCTCAGCGAAGCACTCACCTATGCGGGGCGGCACTACCAGGAAATGGAAATAGCCAACACGCGGCTTTTTCAGCGTTAACGAAAAAACGGGGTGTCTTCGTGGGAAGACACCCCGTTTTTTCGTGATGAGTTTAGAAACCCATTCCGTCCATTCCACCGGAGGGGTCCGCAGCAGATGCCGAAGCAGGCTCTGGCTTCTCTGCGACGACGGCCTCTGTGGTGAGGAAGAGACCAGCAATCGACGCTGCATTGAGCAGAGCGGAGCGAGTCACCTTGACGGGGTCGGCGATACCGGCCGCAAGCATGTCAACGTACTCACCGGTAGCGGCATTGAGGCCCCAACCAATCTGGAGTCCGCGAACGTGCTCAGCGACAACACCGGGCTCGTGCCCTGCGTTGAGGGCAATCTGCTTCAGCGGTGCATCAATCGCCACGCGGACGATGTTCGCACCGGTTGCTTCGTCACCAGTGAGTGTCAAGTGGTCGAGGGCTCTACCCGCCTGGATGAGAGCAACGCCCCCACCAGGGACGATTCCTTCTTCCACAGCTGCTTTAGCGTTCCGCACAGCATCTTCAATACGGTGCTTGCGCTCTTTGAGCTCCACCTCGGTGGCAGCTCCAGCCTTGATCACGGCAACGCCACCAGCCAACTTCGCCAAACGCTCTTGGAGCTTCTCGCGGTCATAGTCGGAGTCGGTGTTTTCGATTTCCTGACGGATTTGCTTCACGCGACCGGCAATGGCGTCGGGTTCTCCGGCGCCTTCAACGATGGTCGTCTCGTCCTTCGTGACGAGGACCTTGCGTGCGCGACCGAGCATGTCCAGTTCGACGTTCTCAAGCTTGAGGCCGACCTCTTCAGAGATGACCTGTCCACCGGTGAGAATCGCGATGTCTTGCAACATGGCCTTGCGGCGGTCACCAAATCCAGGAGCCTTGACGGCTACAGACTTGAAAATACCGCGGATTTTGTTGACCACGAGAGTCGCGAGGGCTTCACCCTCGACGTCTTCAGCAATAATCAGCAGCTGCTTGCCAGACTGAATGACCTTGTCCACGATGGGAAGCAAGTCCTTAATGGCCGAGATTTTCTGGTTGGCAATCAGGATGTAAGCGTCTTCGAAGACGGCTTCCTGACGGTCAGGGTCGGTCACAAAGTAAGCGGACAAGAAACCCTTGTCAAAGCGCATACCTTCGGTGAGCTCCAACGTGGTGCCAAACGTGTTGGACTCTTCCACGGTGACAACGCCTTCTTTGCCGACCTTGTCGATGGCTTCTGCAATCAGATCACCAATGGTGCTGTCTCCAGCAGAGATCGATGCGGTAGCAGCGATTTCAGCCTTTGTTTCAACCTCTTTGGCGTTCTTGAGCAGCTCATCCGACACGGCCTGGGTCGCAGCGTCAATTCCGCGCTTGAGGCTGATGGGGTCTGCGCCAGCTGCGACGTTACGCAGACCTTCGCGAACGAGAGCCTGCGCCAGAACAACAGACGTGGTCGTGCCATCTCCGGCAACGTCGTCTGTCTTCTTGGCAACCTCTTTAACCAGCTCTGCGCCGATTTTCTCCAACGGGTCGCTGAGCTCAATTTCCTTGGCAATCGAGACGCCGTCGTTAGTAATGGTGGGGGCGCCCCACTTCTTTTCCAACACGACGTTGCGACCGCGCGGCCCTAGTGTCACCTTTACGGCGTCGGCCAAAATGTTAAGCCCACGCTCAAGGCCACGACGGGCATTTTCATCAAAAGCAATTATTTTTGCCATCTGTTATTCGTCCCTCCCGGACGTCTCGTCTATCTATAGCTATTGGCACTCGCCTATTACGAGTGCTAATGGCATTTTGGCACTCTCTGCCTGAGAGTGCAAGTAGCGAAGAAAGTTTCGGCTACTACTTCACCGTCACGACCGCAGCACCAACATCGGAGCTGTCGTCGGGGACTAATTCGACCCAGGTGTTGCCCTGAGCGAGAAGAACAGGCTGACCTGACTTCGTCGTCAAAGCGATGGGTGACTCAGCCGTGGCTTTCACCCAGTTCACTTCGAGATAAAAACCACCCGCAAAAACCCAGCCAGAACCTTGGTTCACCAAACGCGTGGTGGGAATATCTTCCACCACGTCAATGGCGACACTCAACACCACAACGTTTATGGCGGAAAGCTGGTTACCGCTGGAAGCGGAGTCCGCGGCACCATTGGTTTGGAACCGCAGGAACGCCTCCTGGGTCGCATCCCACTCCCATGTAGGGCTAGAGAAACCACTAAAGCGCGGGTTCACTGACATCACAGGAGACCCCGAAACGACCGCGGTAGCCATGTCGGCGGAAGCAGAGTATTCAAACATGTGCGGAGGCGCGGGGAGGTCCAGGTGATCAGCAACCAGTTCAGGAGCCTTGACTAAAACGTTGTGTGGGGCGACCTTGGCGCTGGTCCGGTAGAACGTCTCATCTGTGTCGGGCTGACCATGAATAGCGTTGTAGACCGGCGCGTCCTGCATCGCCTGGATAAAGCGAACCTGACCACCGGAATAAGCGAAAATGCCGCCGAAGGGGCTCACAATCTCAGGGTCCATGGGGCGCACAGACCGTACCGGGCCAATTTCTGCCGGCAACACGGAGTGCCAGACGGCGACGTAGCGGGTGATGCCCCCCTCGACAAGTTCTTCAAAAACAATGTCGGCTTCATCGAGACCGACCTGGGGCCGGGCCGAAGGGTGGTTATCGATTTTGGCGGCCAAGGACGGGCGAGCAAGGCTGCCCGCGTCAATGGGTTCGCCGGTGAGGGCTGCCACCGTGGCCATGTCAATGACAGCAGCGGTCTCCTCGGAGGTCTCATCCACGAGGGCCCCGTCGGTGGTGGTGGCTGCGGGATCGCCGCTGCAGCCGGCGAGCGCAAGAGCGCTAACTGCAGCAACCGCAAAGAGAGATTTAATACGAAGTGCCATGGCGGTAACGCCTTTCCTCGGGTGAGTGATGTCGGAAGTTATGTCGACTCGGTGTCGACGTAGTCGGCTCCCAGAACAATCGTGATGCGTGCTCCAGGATATGCAGAGGTTTGGACGACAGCGTTCCCGCCAATCCCCAACACCTGGGCTATCCCCAAAGCACTGGCTTCATCAGAATCTTCACTATACGCCACAACACTTTGTTCGACCTCGGTGGAATCAGCGTTTGTGGCCGTGGCTTCAGGCCAGCCAATATCGGACAGCCTGGTCCCGGCGCGAGCTGCCATGCCTTGTGCTGCAGTGCCATTAAGAACAGTGAGAGTGAGGCCCTCGGTATCAATCTGAGTGGGATCGGTGACCGGGAGTGCCTCTTCCACAACGGGCTCCTCCTCGGCGACCGGCGGTTCCTCGACAACGGGGTCCAGGGACCCCTCGATAACCGGGGGCGCAGTGTCCTCAATCGCCAGATTCTCAGCGCTACTTTGCACAAACCACAGGCCACCTACGATCAGCACAGCGATGACACCCAGTGCGATTCCGATGGGAGCAAACAGCGAAGCTACGGAGCGGGTACTTCGGTAAATTCCCACATAATTTTTCTCTCGCTCCACGTCGTCAAAGCGGTCGGGGAGAAAAGAGGGGGCACGTTTGGCCATTAGTGCGCTTCCTCGCTCTTGGTGCGTCGGGACGCTTGCCGCATGACGGCTGCTTCTTGAGCATTTCGCACCAACACAGCGTCATACACCCGCGCTCCTGGCAAGCGACAAATCGAATACACGCGTTGATAGTAACGAGCTAAGGAGAGCCCCAAGCGCTCCCTCACCGCAGATTCTTTATTTGGTATTGCCCCCCAGTGTGCTCTCTCAAACTCTAAAATCTCACGGTCCTCGCCGCTGAGTCCGCTGGGGTGGGGTTCTGCATCACTCATCAGCGACAATGCTACGGGGCCACAGCCGTCCTCAAGACCCGCGCCATAGGCTTAACACACTGTGGATGTGTTGACCCGTGCCCTTTCTCTCGCGCTCACCTGCGTTCTGGTGGGAAGCCTCTCCTCCTGCGGTCCTGCATCCTTTTCTCCCACGAACGCGGCGCCCCCGGTTGCCGGGGATCGGCCCCCGCTTACCGAGATCGAATTCCTGGAGAACCCACGCCAGTGGGTGGGGCCAAGCACTGCCTTACTCTCCAAAGCCACGATTAACGTCATTGATTCTGAACCCCGCCAAAGCCTTCCCGCGACTGTTGTGTCTCAGGAATTGGGGGACAACATCTCGGTGACCATCACGTCGACCCAACGTGTGCTGGCTTTAGACATGTCTGGCTCGCTCGCTGCCACCGTGTGGGCTTTAGGTTTCGGCGACACCCTCGTAGGGCGCGATATTTCCACCACGTTCCCCGGCGTCGAAGAGTTGCCCATCGTGACGGGAAGTGGTCACGCTGTATCCCCCGAAAGCGTGTTGGCCCTGCGTCCCGACGTAATTATCACCGATGGCACTATCGGCCCGCTCGATGTCATGTTGCAGCTGCGCGACGCTGGAGTGCCGATCGTTTTTGTTCGAGAAGCCCCAGGACTTCAGGCGCCCGCGGCAATGGCGCGCTCCGTGTCGGCAGTTTTTGGGGCTCCGGCAGCGGGCGAAGCGCTGGCCGCGACCGTGACACAAGACATTGCGGCCGTGTCCGCTGTGATCGCCGCGAGCGCACCGCAAGCCCCGGCAGACAAACTCCGCATGGTCTTTCTCTACCTAAGAGGGGCCAATGGCATCTACTACCTGTTTGGCCAAGAGTCAGGCTCCGGGGATTTGATTACCGCCCTGGGTGGGATCGACATTGCCACCGAGATTGGATGGGAAGGTCTGCGTCCCATGACCGATGAAGCACTGATTGCCGCCAATCCCGACCTCATTTTGGTCATGTCCGATGGTTTGTCCAGCGTGGGAAGCGTCGAAGAGCTGGTGCAGGTGAAGCCCGCTATCGGGCTCACACAGGCGGGAAAAAACGCTCGGTTTGTCGACATGGCTGATTCCCAAGTGCTGAGCTTCGGTCCAAGAACACCGGAAATTATTGACGCCCTGGCCCGCGCGATCTACGCACCCGATAAATAACTAAGGCCGCTCCTGCCCCGATAACCGCAACCCCGGCTGCTCCAAAGAGGAGCACCCCGCCTGGGATGTCCGCATCGGCACACCCCGGCGCGACGGTGAGGGCAAAAGTCAAAGGATCCATTTCCTCGCCCGCGGGATAGGTGCCAAAAGCGTCCGAGCCCTCAACGCTCAATGTGGTGCGCGCAGTCACCACTTTCCACGTACCCGAGACGGCATCGACGTTGCTCTCCGACCTCCTCCACTCCACTGTAACGAAAGGAACATCACCCTCACTCACCGCCACTTCCTCCATCGTGTCCCCCGCGACATCAAAAAAAAGCGTGGCCTGGCGTGGACCGTCAAGGACCAGGCGGGGACTGCTTACTGTGGTGTCGAGAATTCCGCCGTGTCCGACGAAGCGCATATCCCCTACAAAAGCAACTTCCCCACCGCTTCGGTCGGCGAGAATGTGGCCTTCGCCACCGGTAAAGGTGAACGACGGGGTGGCATATCCGACATCGCCGGTGACAAGCCATTCGCCGTTTGCGAGAGAGCCAGAAATATAGGAACGAAAAGATTCTTTAAAGCCCCAGGTGATCTCCGCCGATTCCACTTCGCAGGAACCCTCGGGAACACCGGCCATCGGGCTGATAGTGCTCAAAGCGATCAGCGCCGCCGTGGCGAGCTTAAGCAATCCCACGCCGAATCATCAGGCGGTGGGAAATACCCGCTTCCATAAATGCCGCACCGGAAGCCTCAAACCCGCAGGATGCGTAGAGGGGCATCACGTACTCCTGAGAATGAAGATAGAGCGGTCGGGAACCAAAAACTTCCAGAGCTTGGAGAAGAAGCTCTTTGGCAAGGCCGTGACCGCGAGAATCTTTCCTCACCACCATGCGACCCAGGCTCCACTCGATGCCCTCGTGAGAAGCGCCCGCACCAACGTCATGCACAATCCGAAGGTAGCCTTTCATGCCCGCGCCATCGCTTCTCCACAGGTGAAGCGTGTCGGGGTGGCGGTCGTGAGCGTCGAATTCTTCCTCATTAATATGTTGCTCCAAGAAAAACACTTCCGAGCGCAAAACCGCCATCTCAAAAACCTCGTCAGGTGTGAATTCACCCCACGTTTTCACTACAGTGTCGCCGAAAGCCATAAGGAGCAGTTTAATGGAGGGAGGGCACACTTCCTGAACAAAGGACTCACCATGGTGGACAAGATTAACAAAGACAACTCCCTCTGGAAGGCACAGCTTCCTCCCGAGCGCTACGCGATTCTCCGTGAGGCCGCCACAGAGCCCCCGTGGACCGGTGAGCTTCTGGCGGAAAAACGCGACGGGGTTTACTCGTGCGCCGGCTGTGGAGGAAAGCTGTTCGCCAGCGACACCAAGTTCGAATCAGGGTCAGGCTGGCCCTCGTTCTTTGATGCCATCGAACCAGGAGCTGTAGAGCTGCACGAGGATAAAAGCTTCGGCTCCGTGCGTACCGAAGTGGTGTGTGCCGCGTGCGGTGGCCACCTAGGTCATCTTTTTAACGACGGTGCGGGTACCCCCACTGGGCAGCGCTACTGCATGAACTCTCTGGCGTTAGAATTTGACGCCGAAGCTCCCTAGCTCTTGCGCGACAGGGTTACCATCGCCGAACCGGCGAGCGTAACCAGTGCTCCCAGCACCGTGGCAAAGTGAAGATCTGATGTTGCCACCGGCATTGTTGCGTCCAGCAGAATAGACCCCACAAGTTGCCCGGTGACCAGGCTGACGCCTAATCCCAAGACTCCAATGATGGAAACCGTCGTCACCTGGATGGCAATGAAAAACGCCCCCACGACGCCACCAAGCCACAACCACCAGGTGCCAGGAATTGCTGTGGGTCCTCCGGTGAACGGCAAAAAGACAAGAAAAACGATTACCAACACAGCGGTCCCTACCGCAAAATTCAAAAACGTCGCGCTGATCGATGACATGGCCACAGCGCGAACGCGCCCATTAACAGCTTGCTGAAACCCTGTACCCACCCCCGCCAGTAGGGGAAGAACGAAGAGGACGCCCAGCTCCAAAGAGCCTCCCGGCCTCACATCGAGGGCGAGAACGACCCCGGCAAGGACAAGGAGCGCGCCCATTACCCGCCAGCGGTTGAGGAGAACTCGCGGTGCGCCTACCCACCCGCGGGTGTCAATCACGAGGGCGCCCAACGTCTGCCCGCTCACGACCGCGATGGTAAAAAGTGCGACGCCGAGAACACCGGCGCTGAGTCCCTGCGTCAAGACCAAAAACGCCCCCCCGGCACCTCCGATAGCGCCCCACCACGGCAACTTTCCCGCCACCAGCGCCTGGCGAATGCGGCCCAGCCCCGTGCGTGCCTCGGGATTAATGACCAGAGCGATGGTCATCACAAGGAGGCCCATAGAAAAAGACAGCAATGCGGCCAGCGCCCCATCGCCCAAGGCCAAGCCGAACTCACCGTTGATCCGGGACTGAACCGCCACAAGAACGCCCGCAATGACACTCGCGACAAGGGCTGTGAGATAGCGCTTAGAGGGTGACCCGACGGAGGTAAACATGACGGACTAAGGCTATAACGCCTCAGTCTCGCCGGCCCTCACGGTCCCGGCCTCAAGCTAAACGGCGGAACCCATTTCGCCCGAAAGCTTGCCGTGAAAAGCCGTCGTGGCATCGTTCATTCCCACCAAGACCACCTCTTTTCCGTAGGTCTCATACTTCGTCACAATCGCATCGATCGCCGCCACAGTCGATGCATCCCAAATGTGAGATGCCGACATGTCGATGATCACGCGCCCGGGATCCGCGGTGTACTCAAACTGGGTGGTGAGGTCATTGCTCGAGGCAAAGAACAACTCACCGTCCACGGCGTAGTGGGCCGTAGACGTGTCCTCTGTTTCGGACAGGGTCCGGGTAACCGTCACAAAATGGGCCACGCGCCGGGCAAAAAGCACCATCGCGACGACTACTCCGGCGATAACCCCGATCGCCAAGTTGTGGCTCACCACGGTGACAACCACGGTCGTTACCATCACCCCTGTTTCGCTTTTGGGCATCTTTTTTAAGGTGGCTGGGTGAATGCTGTGCCAATTAAACGTCGCCACCGACACCATGATCATCACCGCCACCAGGGCGGCCATGGGAATCATCGCGACAAGATCGCCCAGACCCACCACGAGAATGAGAAGGAAAACCCCCGCCAGGAAAGTGGAGATACGGGTGCGAGCGCCCGACGCTTTCACGTTGATCATGGTCTGGCCCACCATCGCGCAACCACCCATGCCGCCGAAGAATCCCGACAGCATGTTGGCCACGCCTTGAGCCCACGCTTCGCGGGTTTTCCAGGAATGGGTGTCGGTCACATCGTCCACAAGTTTTGCCGTGAGAAGAGATTCCAGCAACCCGACCGCTGCCATGGCCGCTGCATACGGAGCGATGATGGTCAGAGTTTCCCAGGTCAGGGGGAGGTCAGGGATAAACAACTCCGGCAAGCTTTGGGGCAAGTCGCCCTCATCGCCCACCGTGGGAACGACGATGGCGGACACCACCACGAGACCGGTGAGGACGACGATAGCCACCAAGGGGGCTGGGACCACTTTGGTCACCATGGGCATCAGCACCATGATTGCGAGACCTGCCGCCACCAACGGGTAGACCAACCAGGGAACCCCCAGAAGGTGCGGCAGCTGTGCGGTGAAAATCAAGATTGCTAAAGCGTTGACAAAACCCACCATCACGCTGCGCGGAATGAATCGCATCAGTTTTGCCACGCCCAAGGCGGCCAGAATAATCTGAAAAATGCCTCCCAATATGACAGTCGCAATGAAGTAATCCATCCCGTATTCCCGGGCTACGGGAGCGATGACCAGCGCGATAGCACCTGTTGCGGCCGTAATCATGGCGGGCCTGCCCCCGAGGAAAGCAATAGACACAGCCATCACAAAAGAAGAAAAAAGACCCACCCTGGGGTCCACGCCGGCGATGATAGAAAACGCAATTGCCTCGGGGATGAGCGCAAGTGCCACCACGAGACCCGCTAATACTTCTTTGGTGAGAATGCGCGGGGTCCGCAGAGCCGTCCGGACGGAGGGCCGTGGGGTGTAACGGCTACGGTCATCTTCTGGCATGCGAATATCAGTCATACAGGAATCCTTGATAGGAGGGCGCTTTCGGTGCGAAAGCGAGAAGTGTCTTCGCCATGCTCGAAAGCGCGAAAATGTCCGAACTGATCCACATCACTGGGAAACGATAAACGGAGTCGAACTACTGTTTATTGTATCGGGTGAGAGTGTCAGGCCCCGCCAGACGTCGCGGGTAAATTTCCCGCGAAGGACTCCCGCTCCAGGCACTGGCCCACGAGAATACTCAAGAAAAAAATTCTCGCTGCGGTGCTTCAGCGGGTCCGTGTCCGCTCACACTGGGTTACTGAAACCCTTTACCGGCAGCCCTACAGAGAGCGCGCATTGCCGCCCTCAAAAGGTCCGTTGGCTTTGAACCATGCGCGGGTCCTTGGCTCCTTCACCTCCGGTGTCTCCTGCACTTCGGGTTCCTCCGGCGATAGACCCTCACTCTGGTCAACCACTACCTGGTCCAAACCAGACACGTCTATCAAGGACGCACTCGCATCCGGTGTCTCCTGCACTCCGGGTTCCTCCGGCGACAAGCCCTCACTCTGGCCAACCACTACCTGGTCCAAACCGAACACGTCTGTCAAGGACGCGCTCACATCCGCCGTCTGCGGAACCTCGGCTTCCCCCAGCGATAGGCCCTCACCTTGTCCAACCACCGCCTGGTCCAAACCGGAACCATCCGCCAGGGAGCTGCTCACATCAGCAAGTTCGTGGCTTTTCTCCGACTCGTTGATTCTCGGCGCGCTGACATCCGTTATCTCTTGCACTGCGGGCTCGCGCACCGATAAGCGCTCAACCTGATCCGTCAACACCTGCCTGATACGGGAGACATCCGCCAGGGAACCGTTTACTTCAGAGAACATCGTATTCACCAGCCCCAAGGACTCTTCTAAGTTCTTGCGGGCATTACTGGTGGCACGAGACGTCGTGTCGTGAGCTGCTCTTTTGGCATGCATGAGGATTTCCTCTGCCTGTTTCTCTAAATCGACTGCGCGCTGCTCCGCTGCTTTCACGTACTGATCCGCTTCCCGGTAGACCCTCATCGCGTAAGCATCCGCCTGGTCCCGCACTTCAGCTTCCTGGCGATCGAGCTGCGTTTTTTGTAAACGCAGCTGGCCGTCTTTGTCCTGCGCCCTCTTCGCTGACTCGTCCTTGGTTGCTTGCGCTTCGCGCTCGAGCTGGTCCGCTCTGGCCTGAGACTTGGCGACAATGGCGCTGGCGTCTCTTCCCGCCAACGCGATAATTTGCTCCGCTGAAGCTTTTGTTCGCGCTTTTTCGGCGAGCGCTTCGGCTCTAGCCTCAGTAGCGTCCTGGACGAGTGAGCTCGCGGAAAGTTCAGCCTGCTCAACGATTTCCGCAGATTGATTGGTAGCTGCAGAGCGAATCCGAGTTGCTTCGCTTCTTCCATGCCCCAACACCACAGCGGCTTCGGCGCTGGCCTCCTCCACCTGTTTGACCATGCTGAGACGAAGACTGGTGTTCACCGCAGTGGCTTCACCCAGTTGTACATATATGGAGGCGATTTCTGCTTCAAGCTCACCCATGCGACCATCGACGGCTTGCGTGTTATAGCCACGCATCACTTTAGGAAAAGTTTCTTCACTCATCCGCCCACCCTAGCCGGTGAGAATTCTTTTTAGGTAAAGATTCCGTTGCAATCGAAAGGCCTCCGCCCCAATCCAGCGGCTGTTACCTGCACCAGACTTGAGGCCCGCGCAATCGGCCCACCGGCCGGGCACCAAACCCTTGTGCCACTCACCCGCTTCTTGGCGAAAAGTGACACCGTCGCTTCACCATCTGACTAAGTGTGCGCCGAGTCCCCGGAACAGTGTCGAGACCTAAGACCTTCACAACCCGTTGAGGGCCTAGCGCTTCGTTGCCTTCGTGATGGCGTCAGAGTCCTGTGCACGAGTACCTGCCGCTTTTTTGTCAGCTTTGGCGACGCGCTTCTCTTTCAACGACTTCGAGGCCGCAGTTTTTGTAGTGTTCTTGCGCACAGACTTTTCACCCATGGTACGTCTCCTCTAATGTGGGCCTCTACAGCCCGTCCCGCCTAATCGTACGCTGATATCGCCGTATTTGTGCTGTGGGGTGCCCCGCCCACGAAGCCCGCTAACCCAGAAAAGCGTGCACCCCGACGGTGAGCAGTGGCGCAATGATGAGTGCGGGCAGCATGTCGGCGACGGCGACTGCGCGCAGGTTCAGCAGGCGCAGTCCTACTCCCAACAGAAGCACGCCGCCCGTCGCGGTAAGGGCCGCAATCGCCGCCCCCGACATGACAGAGCCGAGGCTAAAAGCAAGCACGGTCAGTAAGCCCTGCCAGATGCCTACCGGTATAGCCGAAAAAGCAACACCCCAGCCGAGTGAGGCGGCAAACGCAATCGAGGCAAAGCCGTCAAGAGTTGATTTGAGGGCCAGCTGATCGAAGCCCTGACCGGTGCCATCCTGAAAAGCTCCAAGTATGGCGAGGGGTCCGATCGCGAAGACCAGTGACGCATCGACGAAGCCGTTAATAAACCGCTCACGGGCAGTAACGGTGAGCGGGCCATCTATCAGGCCTTCGGCGGTAGGCGGCGAGGCACCGGTGCCCACCGCGGCGTCGGGTGCCGCACTGCGGTCTCGCCGCGTCAGACTATTTTGTAGCCAACCACCAAAGCGTTCGAGCCGCGACTCGATGCCCGCCAACGAACCGAGGATGCTGCCCAGTAGCATCGCTCCAATGACGACGAGAAACGTGCCACCCGCGCCAACCACGCCCACGAAGTCTGCATCGGTAAGCGAGACCAGGTTGAGGCCGCCCAGCACGATGGTAACCAGCCCGAGAGCGTCAGTAACGACCCGGGTGGTGCGCTCTGGCAGTCGCTTGCCGATGAGGACGCCGATGGTGGTGCCGACCACGATGGTGGTGATGTTAAGTAGGGTGCCGAGTCCGATCACTGGACAAGGATAATCGGTGCCACACGCCCAGCGCACGTGGGAAACAGCGCGGGGTGCAACCGGGCTGACCGCCGCGGGCCAAACGAGGAGAGCCGAACCCTGGTCGCACCGAGCATTCGGGGCGTCCGGGAGCTAACGCCCGAGCAAAACGCGGGACATGTGAACCAGCATTGCTCCCCCAGGTTCGAGGAGACAACCTCACCCACAGATCCGTCATACGTTCCCTATCCGCCGACAATGGGACGCATTGTTTCCTCATCCGTAGCAACGGTTAACCCTGCGGCCAGGCACAAAGAATCATCCGCTACAGCGAGTTGATTCCTCTCTGCGCTTGCCGATACCCCAAAATTGTGATGATGTACTGGGCTATCGAGCGACTTACTGGAGCCACCTGAGAGAATCGAACTCTCGACCTTCTCATTACGAGTGAGACGCTCTACCAACTGAGCTAAGGCGGCCAGCCCTAAAGGGCATCCCCATGCTAACTGAAGTTCACCGGAGCGCTCAGACCTCTCACCCGCACCGCAGGCCAGCGGAAGGAAGCATGCCGGTGAGAAAATACTCATTCACGGGACCATTGATACACGGGTCTTTTTCGTCATAGGCAAGGTGTCCCTCCCCGACCAGCGTGAGCAGAACAGATTGCTCGAGCTGTTGATGCAGCGACACCGCCCAGTTGTAGGGGGTGGCAGGGTCTCCCGTGGTTCCCAGGATCACAACCGGCTGCGCCCCGAGTCCCGAAACGGGGCCTTTCTTGAGTCTCGGCGGATGGGGCCAGTTTTGGCACCTCAGGTCACCCCTAACGTCGGGCTTCGCCGTATACGGAGCGACCTCGAGCAGTTGCTGAGCCTGCTTGGCAAGAACAGCGGGGTCTCGCTCTACCGGGTAGTCCAGACAGTTAATTGCGACAAAAGCTTCAGTCGAGTTGTCTTGATACACGCCGCCTGACCTGTCGTAATAAAGATCGACCAGGAGAAACGCGGTGTCAGTGACACCTTGTGGCACTTCGCGAAACATTGTCGTGAGGAAGGACCAGCTCGAAGAGGAGTACAACGTGGTCACAATCGCCGTGCGGAACTGGTGCTCATCGAGTAACCGGCCATCGCTGTGCGGTAGGGGTGCGACCGCCAGCTCGTCGTAAAGATCCGAAACAGCCTGCATTTTTTGCTCAAGAGTTCCTGAAAAAGCACAGTCTCGTGCTGCGCTGCAGGACTCCATATACGAGGTCAGTGCCTCTTCGAACCCACGGTACTGGTTGAGCACCAAATCAAACTGGCTGGCGCCCGGGTCAACAGGGCCGTCAAGAACCATACGCCCCACGTTCTCGGGGAACGTGTCGATGTAGAGCGCACCAATCAGAGTCCCATAGGAATACCCGAGGTAGTTCAGTCGACTATCGCCGACCAGATGGCGTAAGAGGTCTAGATCTCGCACGGTGGATGCCGTATCCACAAACTCTAAAAGCGCCCCGGTGAGCCGCGAGCATTCTGCACCAAAGCGGATGGATTCGCTCAGAAGCTCCTTCTCGTACGCTTCACTGCCTGGCTCGGCGTCAAGCTGACCAAAAAGGAAAACGTCAAGATTTTTGTCCGATCTCGCACACGACACCGCGCTCGAACGATTTACTCCGCGAGGGTCCCATCCAATAACGTCAAAAGCTTCCCGGAGAGGGGCATCCACGGCGTAGTCCACCGACTGGAGAATGTACTCAAACCCGCTCGCCCCAGGCCCGCCCGGGTTCACAAAGAGGGATCCTTGGGACTTACCCGTCGCTTCGTATTTCACCAGAGCTAAGGACACATCTTTGTGGGATCCGGGATTGTCCCAATCCAGCGGCGCCAGAGCTGTGGAGCACAATGCCTCGAAACCACAGTCCTCCCACACCAACTCCTGGCTGACATAAAACCCCAGTGGGTCCCCTGAGTTGGCGCGCGACGCAGGACCCTGGCCTGCGACACAACCGCCCAAAAGAAGGGTTGCAAGAGCAAGAGCCATTCCTGAATGGCTCACGGCATCACCGCGGGAGCCCGCCCGCTGAGAACGATCAGAAGAGCTTCTAGAACCAGTAAGGGTGGGGAATTTCGCGCCATCCTCCCGCGGGCTTCGTCAATTGCATCCAGACTCTCTACCGTGAGCAAGGCTGAAGAATTTTTTGCTCTCTCCTCAATGACGTCCTGGTGTCGAGCATTGATAAGGCCCACACCGGCCTCGACCTGAATCATCACGACATCGCGCAAAACCGACATCACGTCGACGAGAACCCGATCCACCGCGTCGCGAAGGCTCCGAGTGGCGCGCCGTTTTTGATCCTCCTCGAGGGACCTCACATGCGCGCGCATCGCCGCGGGCACAGCACCACCAGGACTAATCCCCAAGGAGTGCAAAAGCAACTCGCGCTCTTTCGCATCTTGGCGATCCACGAGTGCCGCAGCATCTGCTTTGGCCAGCCCCAAAAGCTCTCCCGCGGCTGCCACCGCTCCAGAAACTGAGGCGACACCCAAAACGGCGCTCACGGAAGCATCCCTGCGCGCTCTGGCCTCAGGATCAGTGGCAAGTCGAGTGGCCATTCCAATGTGATTTTGGGCCTCAGTTGCCGCGAGGCGCGCAAGATCTTCCTCCACTCCCTCTCGGCGCGCAATCAATTCAGCAATGTCATCCACCCCGGGAACGAGGAGATTAACACTGCGCATCCGAGAGCGGATGGTGGGCAACACATCTGCAGGCGAGGGCGCACACAAAATCCACACTGTTTGCGGCGGCGGTTCTTCCAGTGCTTTGAGTAAGACGTTTGAGGTGCGCTCAGTCATTCGGTCAGCATCCTCCATCACTACCACCCGATAGCGAGCTTGAGACGGAGAGAAGTAGGAAAAAGCGACGAGAGCGCGCACTTCCTCAATCGTGATTGTCACTCGATCTGTAGCGAGAATGGACACGTCGGGGTGCGCACCAGCGACAACTTGCTTGGACAACGCCGGGTTATCGCCTGCTCCAACAAGTTCCGCCGCAAACGCGTGCGCGAGCGTCGAACGCCCAGACCCAGGGGGGCCGGTAATCAACCAGGCGTGGGTCATCGCCGCGGAGCCAGGCTTCGCGGCGTCCTTCATCAAGCGAATGGCGGGGGCCTGCCCCACCAGCTCGTCCCACAGGGTCATCACCACAGGTTAGCCAAGAGCCTGCGACACTCTCTGTGTGATGAGATGGTGAATATCCTCGACGGACTGAGTCCCGTCAATCACAAGAAATCTCTCCGGTTCATCCTTGGCGAGACCCAGAAAGCTTTCTCGAACACGGTTGTGAAAGTCCTGCGCCTCCGCTTCTAGCCGGTCATACTCCCGATTGTCGCTTGCCTGCCTGGCGAGACCGACCCCCGCGGGAACATCCAAGAGGATCGTCACCTCCGGCATCAACCCTTCGGCCGCCCACACAGACATATCTCTTACTTCGGTCGGATCGAGAACCCGTCCCGCGCCTTGATAGGCAACGGACGAGTCGAGGTAGCGGTCTTGAAGGACGATCTCGCCACGTTCCAGTGCCGGCCTCACCACGGTGTGGATGTGGTGGGCACGATCCGCCGCATAAATAAGGGCCTCTGCCCTCGGGGCAATGAAACCCCGGCGATGCAAAACGATGGACCGCAACTCGTTACCCAGGTCGCTCCCCCCCGGCTCACGGGTGACCACGATCGTCGTGCCTTCCTTTTCTAGCCAGGCAGCCAACAGGGCAATCTGGGTTGTCTTCCCCGACGCATCGCCCCCTTCGAAGGTGACAAAGAGACCAGACACTAGTCAGACTCCTCCGTGATGGTCACCGTTTTAGGCAACCCCGTCTTGGTGGCGGGCTTCTTCGCTGCCGGCTTTTTTGCCGGTGCTTTCTTGGCAGGACCCTTCGTAGCGGGTGCCTTCTTTGCCGCGGGCTTCTTCTTGACCGCCGGCTTCTTCGCTGCCGGCTTCTTTGCCGCGGGCTTCTTCTTGACCGCCGGGCCCTTCGCGCGACGGTCCGCAATGAGCTGCACAGCCTGCTCAAAGTTAAGATCATCAAGCGACATGCCTCGCGGCACCGTGGCATTAATCTCCCCGTCAGTGACGTAGGGACCAAAACGACCATCCTTCAAGAGGATGGGCTTACCGCTCACGGGGTCCTCTTCAAAAGTCTTCAAAGCAGAGGCTTGGCGACGACCCGCATACTTGGGCTCGGCAAACCGTGCGAGCGCTCCCTCCACGTCGATATCAAAGATTTTCTCTTCACTATCGAGAGAGCGAGTGTCTGTCCCCTTTTTCAAATAAGGCCCGTAGCGGCCGTTTTGAGAAGTCATCATCTCGCCCGACTCGGAATCCAGCCCGATCTCCCGCGGCAACGCCAAAAGCCGGAGAGCGGTCTCAATATCGATGGTGTCGACGTCCATCGACTGAAAAATAGACGCGGTCTTTGGTTTGGGGGCAGCTTTTTTCTTTTTCGGCGTCTCGCCTTCGACCACGTCTGGTTCGGGAAGAATCTCTGTCACATAAGGGCCAAAGCGTCCCTTCTTCGCGACAATCTCGAAGCTGGTTTCAGGATCAAGCCCCAATACGCGATCCACCACCGGGGGTTCATCGGCAAGCGCCTGCGCCTTTTCTGGCGTGAGTTCGTCCGGGGCAAGCTCCGGGGGCAAATTAACGTTGCGGACCTCGCCGGTCTCGGTGTCAGTTACCTCCAAGAAAGGCCCGTATTTCCCCACCCGCAGGTTGATGGTCGGCGAGATTTCCAGCGTATTCAGTGCACGCGCGTCTATTTCTTCGGTCGCAGCAATAGCCACATCTTTCAAGCCGCGGTGATCTTTGTCGCCGAAGTAGAAACGGTGCAGCCACTCGCTGCGCTTGTATTCCCCGCGCGCGATACGGTCAAGGTCTTCTTCGAGCTCCGCGGTGAAGTCATAGTCGACCAGGTCGGAGAACCGCTCTTGGAGGAGGCGTGTCACGGGGAAAGCAATCCACTGCGGTACCAGTGCAGTTCCCCTGCGAAACACATAGCCGCGGTCAATAATGACCGAGATGATGGAAGCATAGGTCGAGGGGCGACCGATTCCTCGCTCTTCCAGAGCTTTCACCAAGCTTGCCTCGCTGTATCGGGCGGGCGGTTGCGTGACATGGGCTTTGGCGATCACTTCGCCAATGCTCGTGGAGTCCCCCACTTTCAGGGGCGGGAGTATGGCTTCTTTGTCGCTGGTCGGCTGGTCATCGGCGGCTTCGTCATCTTTGCTTTCTTGGTAAGCCTGCAGGAAACCGCGCTGGCTCAACACCGTGCCGGATGCGCTAAATTCTGCGCGGGAAAAAGTGCGCCCCTCTACTTGCGGCATCGGGTCCGCTTCGAGGGTCGCGGTGACGGTTTCGCCTTTGGCGTCTACCATCTGGCTGGCCACGGTGCGCTTCCAAATCAGGTCGTAGAGCTTGAGTTCATCCGAGCGCAGCACCGAGGACAAAGCAGAAGGTGTCGGAAAGCTTTCTCCAGCCGGCCGCACGGCTTCGTGGGCTTCCTGAGCGTTCTTGGACTTTCCTTTATAGAGCCTGGGTTCCGCAGGAACCGCAGAGGCCCCGTAGAGATCGGTGGCAGCAGCCCTGGCGGCAGACACCGCTTGGCCGGACAACGACACGGAATCGGTTCGCATGTAGCTGATGTGTCCGTTTTCATACAAACCCTGGGCGATACTCATGGTTTGCTGAGCGGAAAAGCGCAGTTTTCGGCCAGCCTCCTGTTGCAAGGTGGAAGTGGTGAAGGGCGCTGCGGGTCGACGGGTATGAGGCTTCGCTTCGACTTTTGAGACCGCAAGTGTGGACGCTGAGCTTTCCAGGGCTCCGGCAAGAGCGGTGGCGTCTGCTTCACTGAGCAAGACGGCATCGGAGGTGAGTTCACCGGATTCGGAGAAGTCGCGACCACTGGCCACGCGGGTTCCATCGAGCCTGACTAAGGAGACCTTAAAGCTTTCCTTCGCCTCAGTGGTGGCCTGGGCTTCGATATCGGCATAGGAGCCTGAAACAAAGGCGCGGCGCTCAAGTTCACGATCGACAATCAGCTTCAAAGCAGGTGATTGCACGCGCCCGGCAGATTTTGCTCCGCTCACCCGGCGCCAGAGGATGGGGGACACTTCGAAACCGTAGAGGCGATCGAGGATGCGCCTCGTTTCTTGCGCATCCACGAGTGCGACATCAAGATCACGGGTTTGTTCCGTGGCTTTGGCAATACTTTCGGGAGTGATTTCGTGGAAAACCATCCGCTTCACGGGAACCTTGGGCTTCAACACCTCGAGGAGGTGCCAGGCAATCGCCTCTCCTTCGCGGTCCTCATCTGTTGCCAGTACGATTTCGGACGCAGTTTTTGCGGCCCTCTTGAGATCAGCAACCGTTTTCTTGCCGCGGTCTGTGGTCACGTAAATAGGTTCGAAATCGTTTTCAATATCGATACCAAATTTCCCTGCAGGACCTTTTTTGACTTCCGGGGATAGGTCTCGAGGATGGGCCAGGTCGCGCACGTGACCGACGGAAGCCATGACCTCATAGCCGTCCCCCAAATACTTGCCGATGGTCTTCGCCTTCGCAGGTGACTCGACGATGACAAGTTTCTTACTGACAGCCACGATTTTCCTTCCGTTCACACTCAACTCCGGTATTCAGAGTGAGGACAGTGATGAGTGAGTCTGACACTCTCAACCGGGCTCACGATACACAATAAATTATTCCCCTCCATCATTGGTCACTCCAGCTCGAGCGTTTCTCTCCCAAGTCACACCGGCGTGGGAGGCCTGGCCGGTGACACGAATGGAGCCCAGCACTACCGTGCAAGAGAGCAGAGTAAAGCCCTCTGCCTCCACCACATCACGCGCATGGCGGCAGGGAATTCCTGGCACAACTCCCACCAAAACGTCACCACCGGCAAGCGCTGCCCGGTCGACACTTCCCTGCAAGGCGTAATCAGCGACAGCGAGAGATCCGACCCCCATCACACCAAAGGTCGCCACGAGAAGCGCTCCGCAGAAACCCAGCACCCACGCGGTGCCGCTGCCGATCTCCGAATTCATGGCCCCACCGTGGGATTGAGTGCACAGGCATGAGCTTCGAGCGTGAGGGGAGCGAGTTTCCAGAGTCCCTGGGCCAACACCCTTGTGTGTGTGACACACAGCCACTCTCCCTCTTCTGTGGCTTCCACGTCACCCCCCAGCGAGGCAATCCGAGCCGTGGTGTTGGCCTGGTGGTGAAGCTGGTGGCTCACCACGCTGGCGTGAGCTCCGAGCATCATCAGTGAGAACACCATCACCAACGCGGGCAGGGCCATCATCGACTCCGCCGTGATGGCTCCCGACTCAGCCGCCAAACGTGAGCGCACTGCGCACCAAGTCCAACAAAATCGCCCGAACTTCGTCGCTGCGCATAATGACCACGAGCAGTCCCGCAAAGCCCACTGCGGCCATGGTGGCGATGGCATATTCCGCCGTGGCAGCCCCCTCTTCACCGGAAAAGGAGTCAGGCAGGGCGGTGGAATTCTTCATGAGGGAAACCTTTCTTCGCTGTGACCTCGTAGCCACCGGGACACCGTGGCAGAGGCCAAGACCCCCCGAGCACGTGTGATCTGCTTCCGAAAGAGACCGGGAAAAACCCGCGGGTGTGGACACTCAGACGAGGGCCGCTTCGCTCCAAAGTGCAAGAGCCAAAGGAACAACGGCTAACAGCACAAACGCCGGGAGCACCAGCACACCCAAAGGAATCACCACCTGAACACCGAGGCGGTTAATTCTTTCCAGGGCGTCTGTGCGCCACCGCTGACGCATCAGGCCAGAGTGTCTTCGGGCCAAGCCGCTTACCGGAACGCCGACTCTTCGGGAGAGCTCACTCAACTCTGAAACCTCAGAATTCTCGGACCCCGGAAGGTCAAAGCTCACCAAGGCTGTTTGAACTCTTTCCCACGCCGCTTCGGGAAGAGCGCCCCCCGCGGTGGCGATCGCAAAAAGCTCCAGAGCAATTTCTCCCGGGTCTGGCTGCGCCAGCGCATCTCGCTGGAGGATACTCATCCACCAGCCGGCAGCACCCATAAGCACCCCCGCGCCCCCTAAAGCTCCGAGTCCGAGGGGTGTGCCAAACAAAACATGGAAGCCATTCACTCCCGTAATGAGCCCCCCTCCCAGGCCGAGCACGGGTAACCCCATCACTAAGCGCATGGTCGCGCGAGGGCCCGCACAGGTCGCTCTCACTTCCCTCACCGTGTGATCTCGATCCGCCAGCGAGGACGCTAAAGCCTGAAGTGTCGGAGCCAACGGCGCCCCCGACTCCCTCGCCACACCCCAGGCCGCTCCGAGAGTGCGCCAAGCCTCCTCGCGCGTTCGCAGCGATTCCTCTACGGCCTGTGCCAGCGAGAAACCCTGATTCATTTTGTCCACCACGGCCACGCACACGGAGTGTCCCGACGCGGTGGGAGGAATCTCGCGCCACGCTGAGGCAGGAGACAGGCCCGCCCCGAGGAAGGCCGCGAGGTAAGACAGCGTTTCTGCAGGACTATCCGGGGGAGGGCTCGTGCACTGGCTCCATTTCTTCCACAGGGAGAACACGGAGGGCTCCTTTCTTATCCAACACGAATCGCCCCAAGCTCAGCCGCCTCATGCCCCCTGGTCCTAACTCCACATGAATCAGCAGATCGATCGCGGCTGCAGCGTGGAGCGCCAGCTGGCGTGAACTCATCCGCGCGAGTGCTGCCAGAGAATCGAGGCGCAACGGGATTTCTTCCAAAGACTTTGCGTGCACCGTCGTGGCGCCGCCGCTGTGACCGGTGTGAAATGCCCGCAAGAGATCTGTCAGTTCCGCCCCGCGGCATTCGCCGAGGATCAATCGATTGGGCCGCATGCGAAGCGCCTCTCGCACCAGCCTGCTCAACGTAATTTCTCCCGCGCCTTCAAGGTTGGCTTGCCGGCACTCCAAAGCCACCACGTGGGGATGATCGATACTAAGTTCCGCTACATCTTCAAGCACGACCAAGCGCTCTGTGGGAGAGGCGTAAGCCATCAGGGCTCCCAGCAGTGTGGTCTTGCCCGACCCCGCCGCCCCACTGATGAGCAGGGTCTGTTTTGCGCGAACCGCCGCAACGAGGTGTGGTGTGAAGATATCGGGGCGCTGCAGAGACAGTTGATCGAGCTGGGGTTTGCGATGGCGCTGGATCCGTACCGAAATCTCTGCTCCCCCCGGCGCAATCGGGGGGAGCACAACGTGAACGCGGACGCCCCCGCCTGCGTTTACGTCCACCAAAGGATTGGCTTCATCCACGTGGCGGCCACCCCACTCGATCAGGGTCCGGGCAATACGGGTCGCCGTCTCTGCGGCCACGCGCGCGCCCTGGACCGGAAAGGTTCCCTCCCCGGTGTCCACAAAGATGATGCCCTCGCTGGTGAGAAAAACATCACTCACTCGCGGGTCATCGGCCACCTCTCCCAGTGGCCCCAAGGCCTGGCGCAGAGCGGGCGTTATCCCTGCTCGATCCTGGGGAGGCGTCAGCCACTCTGTCGCGTAGGGCATACCGGGAGGGTTGCAGAGTTCCCGTGGGGATGAGGGGAGTTATCCCTAGGGTGTGGGGAGCAATGTCGAAAGGGTTTTCGAGCCTGTTCTACACTGGTCGAGCTCGATGCACGCATTGCGCCTCCAGGTAGCGCGAACCCGGAAACCAAAGGATAACGATGTCCACACCACACAACTCCGACAATCTTCTCCGAGAAGATCGCCAATTTCCACCCAGCGCTGCTTTCCAGGCCAACGCCATCGCAACCGGCGACCTGTATGAGCGTGCAGCGCACGATCGGCTCCAGTTTTGGGGTGAACAGGCGAACGAGCTACTTCATTGGCACACACCATTTACGAAGACGTTGGACTGGTCGCAGGCCCCCGTGGCGAGCTGGTTTGGCGATGGCGAGATTAATGTTTCCTACAACTGCTTGGACCGTCACGTTGAGGCAGGCCTGGGCGACCGAGTAGCGCTTTATTTTGAAGGAGAACCCGGTGATCAACGCTCCCTCACCTATGCCGAGCTCACCTCGGAGGTTAAAAAGGCAGCGAACGTTCTCTCCGGCTTAGGCGTTGGTGCGGGCGACCGCGTCATTATTTATATGCCCTTGATACCCGAAGCGGTTATTGCCATGCTGGCTGTTGTCCGACTGGGCGCTATCCACTCGGTCGTTTTTGGCGGCTTCAGCGGCGAGAGCCTTCGCGCGCGCATCGATTACGCCCGCGCCACCAAGGTGTTA
>JBLIEN010000001.1:0-37785 GCA_047633115.1 Pontimonas sp. | reverse complement strand
CTCCCAGAGGAGACCATGGCAAAAACGCCACACCAAACTCTTCACACACGTCAAGAACATCTAAGTCGTGGCGGTAGAGCGGACTGAATTCGTTTTGAATCGAGACAACGCCACCCTCGCTGGGCGCACCAAGAACGTCAATCGCCCGACGCAGCTGGGATGCACTGTAATTGCTTACCCCGATCTGCCCCACCACGCCTCTGGCTTTGAGTTGCCCCACGTTCTCACACTGCGTTTCAAGATTCAGCGCAGGGTCAAGCCGGTGGTGTTGCCACAGGTCAATCATGTCGACGCCCAAACGTTCGCGGGAGGCCTCGGCCGCGGCGAGCAGATAATCCAGCGACCCATTTCTGCCCCACTTTTCCCCGTCTGTCCGGGTGATGCCGCCTTTGGTGGCGACCACTACGGCGTCTTTCGCGCTTTGGGGCGCATTCCAGGAGGCGAGGGCTTCGGCGACAAAGGCTTCGTTGTGCCCGAGTGAATCCCAGCTCGGAGCGTAAATGTCTGCCGAGTCTAAAAGCATCACCCCGGCTGTCAGACCTGCGTGAATGCCAGCAATGGCACTGGCGGCTCGCGCTTCGGGGTCCAGAGCGGCACCGCCTGCCCACGAAACGTTCATGCAGCCCAGTCCTAAGGGGAAGACCCTCCAAGGCCCCAGCGCGCGAGGGGTAATCACCATGTCGGCTACTCGCTCCCATCCTCTCGAGGAGGACTTTCGTCTATGCCCATGACCTCTTGTAACTTAATGACCCCTTCTTGCAAGGAGATAACGGCAGCTCTTTCCCATTCCTCCTGCCCGTATCGCAGAAGGTACCCGGGGACTATCCACTGCCCGCCGAGCGCATCCCACACAAGCACAGATGTCGCAGTCGAACCAATGATCGTGCGCTCGCGAGCCTCGAGGGGTTGCCCCTCCCCCCAGGAGGACTCCTGCGCATGTCCTTGGTGGTCGGAGTGTTCATAATCGAGAGCTGGTGCGCCCCACCAACTACCAGACGCCAGGCGTTGAACCGCATGCTCGGGGCTGACGGTGTCAAAGAGGCCACGAGAGACCGCGCGCGCCGAGTGCCCCGTCGCAGAGGCCAGAGTGGGCCCAGGGACCCAAAACATGGTCCATTCCAGCGCGGTCGGCTCTCCCCCAACCACCATCGTCGCGCTCACGCCAATGCCCCATTCATCGTCGCTCAACACGTAAATATCCTCTGTCGCGACCTCGAGGCCGCCGACGCGGAAAGCCTCTTGCGCCAGCGCTTTCGCCTCCGCAGGGCTAGGGAGGGCGAGCCCTGGTTCCGGGGGATAACACTCCCACCCAGGGAGCTCTCCGGAGCCTTCCGGAGCAGGAATTTCCTCGCAGATGGGGTCCACATACGCTGAGGGGTTGCTGTAGTACCAGCCTCCAGAACCATTCCACGTCACCGTTACGGAAGGTGCGCTCCAGTCTTCGGACCCTACAACGTAGCCTTGCCACTGGGGACTGAAATATTCGCTCTGAAGCGCATCCCCTGTGACCCCGAAAAACGAACCTAGTGTTCGAAGGGCGCCCTCTGGCGTCCCCTCCAAAACCATCTCATAAACGGTGCCTTGCCCCGGTTGGCTGGAGAGCCCCTCGCCGGCAAGATAGTCAGATTCGACGAACAGGCCGCTTTCGCCGAGAGACTCTGCCCCCTCAGCGAACATTCCCGAATCCGCGATGACAATCAGTGGTGGTCGCGGTGCCACCGTTTGTACTACGAGCCCCACCACCATGGTGAGGGCAACTCCGCCTACTAGGAAGAACACAGGCGTTGGGGTGTTTACCGCTCCCGCCCGAAGGCCTTCGCGCAGCCTAGAAAAAAAGGAAAGGTTTGACACGGTTCACGCTCCTCAATGGAATCATCCTACGCGCTCGCTCCTCGGTCCAGAGAGCCTTTTGCCCATGTCGACGCCCGCTCACAGTACACTTTTGACGTGTCTAATGACCATGGCGTTGAGCCCCACAAAGAAAACTTCTCGTCGCGACTTAACTGGCTGCGAGCAGGGGTACTGGGCGCCAACGATGGCATCGTCTCTGTCGCGGCGCTGGTGGTGGGTGTGGCGGCGGCCACAAGTGATACGACGGCCATCGTTGTCGCAGGAGCGGCTGGAATCGTTGGTGGTTCTATCTCGATGGCACTCGGAGAGTACGTCTCCGTCTCTGCTCAACGCGACAGCGAGGCAGCCCTCATTGCGAAAGAACGTGAGGAGCTAGAAGAGTTTCCTGAAGCAGAACTCCAGGAACTCGCCGGAATTTATGAGGGACGAGGACTCAGCGCTGCAACCGCGTTAACGGTGGCCACAGAACTCACCGCTCGCGACGCGCTCGCCGCCCACCTCGAGGCAGAACTAGGCATCACTGAACAGTCGCTCACAAGTCCTTGGCAAGCGGCTCTCTCCTCCGCCATCGCTTTTTTGGCGGGAGCACTGCTCCCCATGCTCGCGATTGCTTTTGCCCCCGAGGGAATACGGATTTCGCTGACTTTTGTGGCCTCGATTGTGGCACTGGCCATTACAGGTGGATTGGGGGCGTATCTTGGCCTCAGCCCTGTGATGAGACCCATTTTGCGGGTGACCCTGGGTGGCTCTTTGGCTCTCGCGCTGACCTGGGGTATCGGAAACCTCCTAGGCGGAGGATTTGCCCTTTAGGGCTGGGAATTAGCGAAACCGAGAGTCTCAGCGGCTCCTCGCGTTAATATTCGTGCACCACGATGTTTAGCGCACCCGGCCACGAATCCTGGCCAGCGAAGCGAGCGTGAACATCGCAGCAACGCCGAGCAAGATGAAGACCGCTGCAACGGTCGTGGGGGTCCACTCCCCCACCGAAATTGTCAGTCCGTAAAAAGATTCCATCGCTTCGCTCGCCCCGGCGTTATCTCCGGCTAGCTCGGCAAGCGCCCCACTCGTAAGGGGTCCGCGAAGAAGCATCGCTGCAATGGCGAAGGGGAGGGCGCTGATCACGTTGGCCACTCCGTCGGGGAGTATCCCCATGGGTACATAAATAGCTGCGATAAACCCCATCACGGTCCCCACAATGGTCGCCAAAGCGGTGAAGCCACTCGTCGAGGGAATGAACGTTGCAAGAAATGCTGTCAGCGCGGCAAAGGTGACGCTCAAAAGCGCGATGTAGCCAAGAACCTGAAGGACGTCGATAAGCAAAAGAGAACTTTGTCCCGAGAGGCTCAAATACGTCTGGCCGATCGCAAAAACCAACACCGTTACTCCGAGAGAAATCACCATGGCGGACACGAGGTACCCCGCAACCAGGTTGCCCCTCGACACCGGGCTGACCAGAAAATCCTTAAAACGCCCTTGAACCTGGTCTTCGACAAGAGCATTCATCGCTTGCAGACCGGTGGTGACCGCGGTGATCATGACAATGCCAGAAAACACCCACGTGTTAATAAAGGCTTCGATCTCTGCCCGTTCAGCACCGGGGAAGCTTTCGCCCAGGGCCTCCACCTGTTGGTTTCCCAAGAACAAAGCATAAAGAAGGAAAAGAATCAGAGGCGAAAGCATCGACAAGAAAACACCCACCCGATCTCGGGAGAAGATTCTCAGGTTTCGGCCCACCAGGGAGATCAGGGGTTTCATTGTTCACCTCGATGGTCGGTCAACGCGAGAAAGACATCATCCATGGTTCCATGCCGGAATTCGAAGTCCGTGACGATGGAGCCAAGGTGTTGGAGGGCGGTAAACGCGCTCTCACTATCCGTGACACGGAGCAAAAAAGTGCCCTCCTTGTCGCTGGTGCACGCCAGCCCCGCATCCGCACAGTACTGTTCCACGGCATGAGGTGCCTCGGTCACGATGCTCAACACAGATGAACTGTGTTCGCGCCGAAGAGATCGGGGAGTTCCCTGAGCAACAATCGACCCTCTGTCGATGATGGTCACCTCGGTGGCGTTTTCCGTCTCCTCCATATAGTGGGTTGTCAGCAACACCGTGAGACCAAGAGTTTCTCGGATGTGGGCGATAGTGGACCACACGTTTTCCCGGCTCTGCGGATCAAGACCCGCGGTGGGTTCGTCAAGGAAAAGGTAGCGGGGGGAATGCAGCAGCGCCCTGGCAATATCAGCACGCCGTTGTTGTCCCCCGGAAAGAGTTCCATACCGTTGATCAAGAAACTCCGTGAGCCCGATGAGCTCGGCGAGTTCGACAATGCGACCACTCAAGTTGGACACCCCGTAGAAAGACCCTTTGAGCATGAGGTTTTCCCTTACGCTCAACAGAGAGTCCAAGACGGACGATTGAAATACCACCCCCAGTAGTGACCGGATGGCGTCGTCATTGTGGCCTACGACCTGGCCCTCAATAGTGATCTCGCCCGCGTCAGGCTTAAGCAAGGTCGTCAAGCAACTAATGGTCGTGCTTTTCCCCGCGCCATTGGTTCCCAAAAAAGCGAAGAGAGACCCTTGAGGGACCTCGAAAGAGAGGTCATGGACAGCCTTGACCGAGCCATATGACTTACTGAGGCCTCGAACATTAATTGCCACGTTCCTACTCCTCACATTTATTATGTGCCAGCCGCGGGGGCTTGGCGACTAGGCCGTCGCCTCAGGAAGGGTCACCCAGGTGGAAGATTTCTTCCATCGGGTGCGTGAGCTCCCGGGCTATGAGCATCGCAACTTCCAGTGTAGGCGAATATTTTCCTGCTTCAATGGCGTTCACCGTCTGGCGCGAGACCCCCAGTGAGCTCGCTAAACCCGCCTGGGTTATTCCGCGCGCTTGGCGAAGCTCCTTCATAACATTCGTGACCCTCGTGGCTTTCACCACGCGGGAACGCCGCTGCGGTAGAACACGACACGAAGAGATTCCAGAAGCACGCTGGCGCACCACATGGTGAAATACATCAAGTTCGCAATCCAGAAGAAATCGACTTCCATGACGGACAGTGCGATCACCGCGACACCTCCGCCGTAAAGCAACCAGTGGCTGCTGTAGGCGGCAGAACGAAACACCGTCTTATCCCGAGGGTCAGGCTTCGTTTTTTCTTCGCGGGACGCAATGGCAATTCCCATGTTTCCGATCATCAACAGCACGACAGAGGCGATGCTAGCCCCGATCATCGACCACAGAAACGGCGTGTCAACCAGCGCGGTTCCGTCGGACAGCACGAAAACATCAAAAATGTACCACCCGTAGACAAGGGTAAAGACGGTGACATTGAGCCATGCAGATTTTTCCTCGTAGGACATAGTTTCTCCCGTTCATAGTGTAAAGAATATTTGACACTATGAACGATACGGGAACGACAACCATATGTCAAAGATTTTTGACACTTGCGGGAGCGAGACAACCACATGGCCATTAAACAGATGTGCCCCGGTGCGTAAGCGCACCGGGGCACATCCCTGAAAGGCCTAATTAGCCAATCAAAGCCGCGACATCCAGCGCGGGGGGAACGATAACGGCATCGATGATGTGAATGACACCATTTGATGCTGCAACGTCAGCGGTAACGACCTTTGCGGATCCATTGAGGACAACACCGCCATCGACGACTACGGAGATGTGAGAACCTTCGACGCTTGGCACATCACCAGAAGCGAGGTCTGCTGCGTGCACAGCTCCCGCGACTACGTGATAGGTCAGAACCTGGGCCAAAACCTCGCGGTTTGCCTCCACGAGTAAGGCATCGACCAGACCAGCAGGCAACGCGGCAAAAGCGTCATCTGTGGGTGCAAAGACAGTGAAGGGACCCTCGCCTTGAAGAGTCTCGACGAGGCCAGCTGCTCCAAGAGCTGCGGCCAAGGTGGTGAAGGAACCCGCCGCTACCGCGACATCAACGATAGTTCCAGGCGTTTCAGTAGTTTCATTTTGCATTAATATGCCTCCTTATTTTCTGGACGAACCGGTGTGCGAGACCAAGCGAATGCAAGGAAGCCATGGATCGTCACTCGGCAACACTATGTCTGTGAGCGAGAGTGAACCTGAGAACCTCCTCTGCAAAGCCTTGGCATCAGCTACGAACCTGGGTGCCGGAAAAATTCTCCGAAAACGAGTCCTCGAATCACCTGGTGATCCACATAAAACCGGTGCTTTCGCGCGGTTTTCGAGTTCCCGAAACGTGTCACTAATGATGTCCCTGAACGGTCGGGGTGGAGTGGATTGTGAAAGAGGAAAGGTGGTCTCATGCCCCGCCAGGCACGTGACGATGTGAGGGGCTCCCCCAGTAGGCTCGTTACGTGAACAGCGGTGTTTCCTATGATGCTTCCTGGCCCAGGGCGGGTGATTACCCCGCACACCAGGATCATGCGGATGTGGTTCTCATCGGGGTTCCCACACACAAGACCTCGCTTTCCCCCAGTCGGGCCGACACCACACCAGGTGCCGTTCGGGAGTCACTCAGGAAGTACTCCCACACCTTCTACACCGGCGAGAGCGGCGTTCGCAGTCTTGACGCGCTGGCGATCACCGATGCCGGCGACGTGGAGAATCCCGACGATGACCGAGAGGGTGCGATAGGACGCCTTCGAGGGCTCGTCTCCCAAAGCTCGCTCGTGATCGCCCTGGGAGGCGACAATTCAGCGACAGTCCCCATAGCTACTGCGAGTCTCGATAGTGATTGGAGCAGCGCCGGACTCATCACCCTGGACGCCCATTTCGACGTGCGAACAGGAAAAAGCAATGGTTCGCCGGTACGGGAACTCATCGAGTTGGGCCTCCCCGGCCCCCACATAGCGCAGCTGGGAATTGCGGACTTTGCGAACTCCCTGGCATATTCAGAATTCGTAAATCTCCACGACATCACCGTTATTGCGCGCAGAGACATCACCGCCTCTAATCTGCAGGTCATCACGGAGCGCGCTTTCGTGGCGGCAGGAGCAGGGGGAGGCAATATTCATGTCGATATCGACGTCGACGTGTGTGATCGAGCGTTCGTTCCCGCGTGCCCTGCATCGCTTCCCGGGGGAATTAGCGCCTACGAACTAAGAACGCTCGTGCGGCTGTTGGCTGCAGACCCGCGAGTTGTGTCCTTCGACATAACCGAGATTGACGCGTCGCAGGACTCTCCCGATGAGCGCACCACGCGATTGGCGGCTCTCCTAATTTTGGAGATTCTGGCGGGGTTCAACGAACGTCCCTAGATTTTTCCACCACCAACTCGCCGTGGAGAAAGACTCGTCGCACCAGATCTACCCCGGGGCGATAAGCCACATACGCGTAATCCGGTGCCGCTAGTTGAATCATGTCTGCTCGCGCGCCCACCCGAATTTGCCCTCTGTCCATTAAGCGCAACGCAGCGGCCCCGCCCGCAGTCGCGGACCATACAGCGTCCGCGGGGGACATCGACATTTCTCGCACGGCGAGAGCAATCATGAACAACATCGAGGAGCTAAAACTTGAGCCAGGGTTGCAGTTGCTGGCCAAAGATACGGTGATGCCTGCTTCATGTAGGGGGCGAACATCAAGATATTTTCCTGCAGTGGAGAAATCAGTACCAGGCAATGCTGTCACGACAACGCGACTTCCCCGCAGCAGTTGTATATCCGACTTCGTCAGGTGATTTCCGTGAGAGAGTGACGCCGCCCCCACCTCGAGGGCGATTTTCGCACCCTCTCCTGGCCCTAATTGGCTGGCATGAAGGGTGGGGATTAGCCCCTGGGCCACACCTGCCGTGAGCACCCGTCGCGCCTGATGGGCATCAAACGCTCCCTTTTCAAGGAAAACATCTACAAAGCGAGCGTACGGTGCGCAGTGCTCCAACATGGGTCCACAGACCGCGTCTACATAACTCTCGGGGTCGCCAGCGTATTCTTCCGGGACCAGATGGCCCCCCAAAAACGTCACCTGGTCGGTAATTGTCTGAGCGACCTCAAGAGAGCGCTTCTCGTGCTCAACGGTGAGGCCATAGCCGGACTTAACTTCCACGGTGGTGGAACCAGAAAGGAGCATTTCTTCCCGCAGGGCGGACGCATTGCTCACCAGGGCGCCCTTCGAAGCTCTGCGAGTAGCGGACACGGTATTGCCGATTCCCCCCGCGATGTAGGGGGCTCCAGACATCCGGGCATTAAATTCCACAACGCGATCGCCACCAAAGACGATGTGCGTGTGGGAGTCCACAAAACCAGGAATCACCACCTGGCTGTCCATCGAAAGTGTGTCGACCTCTGACGCAACTGCACCCTTTACGGCGTCGTCGTCGGGGCCAATCCCCCTAATCAGCCCGTCCTGAATCAGGACAGAGGTGTTGTGGGAAACGCCGAGGGACGCCTCCCCTGAACCGGCGCTTCCGGTGCAGGTGACCAATTGACCGATGTCGGTCAATAAAAGGGGTGAGCTCACTCGAGACCCATGGGAATCTTCAAACCACGTTCCCTGGCTACCTCTTTTGCCCTGTCATACCCGGCATCGACGTGACGCATGACCCCGGTTCCAGGGTCATTAGTCAGCACCCGTTCGATTCTTTGAGCCGATAGCTCGGTCCCATCGGCCACTACGACCTGTCCGGCGTGGATGGAACGACCGATTCCTACCCCTCCCCCATGGTGCAGTGACACCCAAGACGCACCCGAAGCTGTATTGAGTAAAGCATTGAGAATCGGCCAGTCCGCAATGGCATCTGACCCATCCGCCATTGCTTCCGTCTCGCGATAGGGAGAAGCAACACTTCCGGAATCAAGGTGGTCTCGGCCGATGACAATCGGTGCCGACAACTCCCCGCTGGCGACCATTTCATTGAAACGGGCGGGCAACCCCTCAAACCGGACTCTTTCCCCCGCTCGCTCAATCCATCGCGCCAGGTGGGAATCATCGGGGAAAAGCTCAAGAATGGCCTGGTCTGTCTTGCGGATGTCCTCTGGATCGCCCGAAAGCGCTACCCACCGAAAGGGACCCTTTCCCTCGGCGAACAATGGTCTGATGTAGGCGGGGACGAATCCTGGGAAATCAAAGGCCCTCTCGAAACCGCCGAGTTTCGCCTCTGCGCGAATCGAGTTTCCATAATCGAACACAACTGCGCCCGCGTCCATGAAATCCACCATTGCTTCGACCTGTGTCGCCATGGCCTTACGTGATTGGGCAGTAAAGCCCTCGGGATCTTTTTCCCTGTGTTTTTCCCATTGGTCGATTTTCATGCCGGCGGGGAGGTACGCCAAAGGATCATGTGCGCTGGTCTGGTCTGTGACGATATCGATGGGAATTTCTCGTCGTCGCAGTTCAGGGAACACTTCTGCGGCGTTTCCTAAAAGACCAACAGAGTACGGGCGCGCCTCTTTTTTCGCCAGAAGTGCTACCTCGATTGCTTCGTCAATGTCCGTTGTCGTGAAGTCGAGATACCCGTGCTCGACTCTTCTCTCCAGCCGCGACTCATCGACATCGACAATGATGACAACTCCCTCGTTGAGCGTGACGGCCAGGGGTTGAGCCCCTCCCATTCCCCCACATCCTCCAGTGAGAGTGAGGGTTCCGGCCAATGTCCCGCCAAAATGTTCGCGCGCAACAGCACCGAAGGTTTCATACGTTCCTTGAAGAATTCCTTGGGTGCCGATGTAAATCCAGGATCCCGCCGTCATCTGGCCGTACATGGTCAATCCCAGTGCCTCTAGTCGGCGAAATTCCGGCCAGGTAGCCCAATCCCCCACGAGGTTCGAGTTTGCGATTAAGACTCTGGGGGCCCACTCATGAGTGCGGAATATTCCTACAGGCTTGCCCGACTGGACCAATAGCGTCTCGTCTGGTTCTAACTCTGTGAGGGCCTTAATAATCGCGTCAAAGGATTCCCAATTTCTTGCGGCTTTGCCTGTTCCCCCATACACGATGAGGTCCTCGGGGTGCTCCGCTACCTCGGGATCCAGATTGTTCATCAACATTCTCATGGCGCCTTCTGCCTGCCACGTCTTGGCCGTCTTCTCGGCACCTCGTGGAGCTCGAACGACTCTCTTCATCAGACCATCCCCTCAACTATTTCCGTAATTTTCCTCTCGCGCACCAGGCGATACACGCCCTCGATGACGGGTGCCAGGAACTTATCTTGCCCCACGGGTCCCGCGACCTCAATGACCTTCTGCGCTATCGCGCCGGTAATAGGACCCGGCATCAAGGGCGCTCTCAGAGACTGTCCCCACGACGCAGTCAGGAGTTCGATAGCTAATACTCGACCGAGTCCATCTATTGCGCTCCGGAGTTTCATCGCGGAGTGCCATCCCATGGACACGTGATCTTCCTGAAGTGCTGAAGAAGGAATCGAGTCCACCGAGGCAGGTTGGGCAAGCCGTTTGAGGTCGCTCACAATTGCTGCGGCTGTGTACTGAGCGATCATGAGGCCCGAGTCGACGCCTACTTCGTGCGCAAGAAAAGGGGGTAAACCCTGATTTCGCGACACATCCAAGAACCTGTCCGTTCGGCGCTCGCTGATACTCGCAACATCGGCCAACACGATCGCTAAGAAATCCAGCACATACGCCAAGGGGGCTCCATGGAAATTTCCATTCGACTGCAGGAGCCCTTCATCGGTGAGGACGGGATTGTCGATGGCACTTGCGAGTTCCACATCAGCCACCTGTGTCGCGTGGGTCAAGGTAGCTCGAGCTGCGCCATGAACTTGGGGAGAGCATCGCAGAGAGTAGGCGTCTTGGACTCGGCCGTCTTCGGATCCCTTATGGGAAGCCACGAGGGGGGAACCGCGCAGAACACGAGCCATCCGGCGAGCGCTTTCGAGTTGGCCTGGATGGGGCCGGAGGCGTTGAACATCCTCTTGAAATACCCGGTCTGTGGCCATCAGGGACTCCACGCTCATGGCCGCTGCCGCATCAGCTGTCACCAGCAGGGACGTGACATCGTGAATAGCCAGAGCTAAACATCCGAGCATTCCGTCAGTTCCATTGATGAGAGCCAAGCCCTCTTTCTCCTGCAACTCCAATGGAGTAAGACCCGCGGTGGCCAAGGCCTCAGCGCCCGGCATAATCGGTCCTCCTTCAATTCTTGCCTCTCCGTCGCCAATGGCAACCAGTGCAACATGCGCAAGCGGGGCTAAATCACCGGAGCAACCGAGTGAGCCAAATTCGTAGACCACAGGGGTAATGCGATGGTTCAGCATCGCCGCATACATATCGCAAACTTCTGGTCGCACTCCCGTATAGCCGCTCATGAGGGTCCGAAGCCTCAAAAGCATGAGCGCGCGCACCACTTCGGTATCAACCTCTCTCCCTGTTCCTGCCGCATGGGATCGAATGAGGCTCAACTGAAGTTGACGTCTTCGGTCCACACTGATGTAGGTGGTGGCAAGCGCGCCAAATCCCGTCGACACCCCGTAATGGGGCTGCGGATCGGCTGCCTTGCTGTCGATGATGTCCCGGCGGCGCGCGACATGTTCCCGGGCATCCCGGTCGAGAGTGACACTCTCGTAGTCGCGGGCCACCTGCGTAACTTCCTCGACGGAGAGCGCTTCACCGGTCACCACAATCCCTGGGATCTTCTTCATACTCTGATTCCACACCCAAGTGCTGTCCCTACAATGGGTCCAGGGACAAAATATGTCCGGTATCTCGGACGTGAAGGGAGTTCGCGATGCCGGGAAAATCCCCTGCCGCCCGCCACGTGTTAGCCATCCTGGATTTCCTCTCCCACGGGAAAGGCCCTGTTCCCGCTGCTGTCATCGCCAGAACACTCGAGATTCCCCGCTCTACGACGTACCAGTTGCTGGAATCGCTCTCTGATCGCGGATTTGCCATACATTTTCCCGCCGAGAGAACATGGGGGCTTGGGGTGAGGGCTTTTGAAATTGGAAGCGGTTACGCAAAGCAACAACCCTTAGTTCTCGTATCAGCACAGCTCCTACGCCAGCTCGCCCAGGATCTCCACGTGGGAAGTCACCTGGCGGTCCTTCACGGCCCCGACGTCATCTACCTGGTTGAGGAACGCTCTAGCCAGGGGCCCTGGTTAGTGAGCGATGTCGGGGTTAGATTGCCCGCCCACCTCACCGCCACGGGGCGCGCGATACTCGCCCAGTTGCCCAAAAATCAAATGCGAGCGCTCTACCCTGACGGATCAGCTCCCCTTCCCGTCCGACACAGTCACGGGCCAAAGAGCGTCCGGGAACTGCGTGACCTGCTCCAGCAAACCCGACAACGCGGGTGGTCCATTGAGGATGAAGAAATTTCACCGGGGTTCTTTTCCGTCGCCACGGTGATTCGAGATTACACAGGGTGGCCGGTGGCAGCCATAGCCATCACCGGAGCCAAAGAAAAAGTGGAAAGCTCTATACCCGCTCTTGCTCAGCGCTTGGTGCAAGTTGCAGCAATAATCGAAACACGGCTTGGCGGTACCGGTGGGATTTGAACCCACGGTGGACTTTCACCCACACAACTTTTCGAGAGTTGCACCTTCGGCCGCTCGGACACGGTACCGGGACTAAGTTTACACAGACACCCGGACCGGCTTCAGCCTTGGTCAGTTGCGGGCCGTAGGCTCCCATCATGGCAAAAAATGAAGCGCCTTATCGGTGTGAAGAGTGTGGGTGGACAGCCTTCAAGTGGGTAGGGCGTTGCGGAGAATGTCAGTCGTGGGGAACGGTTGTCGAAGCAGCAGCACCCACCACTAAATCAAGGCAAGTCAAGCCCGTGATCCCCCTTGGCGAGCGCGTAGCCAAGCCCATCACGGAGTACTCCGGAGAGGAAAGTGGCCACCGACCCACAGGGATCAGCGAGTTTGATCGCGTGCTCGGGGGTGGAATAGTCCCCGGGGCGGTCATTTTGTTGTCCGGCGAACCGGGTGTCGGGAAATCAACACTCCTGCTCGATGTCGCAGCCAAGGTCGCGACCCACGGGAAGTGTGTATTGTATGTCAGCGCTGAAGAATCTGCTGGCCAGGTTCACCTGCGAGCCACGAGAACGGGTGGCCTTCACGAACGTCTTCTTTTAGCCAACGACACGGACCTTGGTCTCGTTTTAGGCCACATCGAATCTCTGAGACCAGACCTGGTCATTATTGACTCCGTACAAACCCTCTCCTCGGGTCTCATCGACGGTTCTGCCGGGGGCGTAGCTCAAGTCAGAGAGGTGGCAGCCACCCTGATTCGAGTAGCCAAAGACACCACAATCCCCATCATTTTGGTAGGCCATGTCACGAAAGATGGCCAAGTTGCGGGCCCCCGGACGCTCGAGCATTTGGTCGATGTTGTGTGTCAATTCGAGGGCGATCGGCAGACTGCGCTGCGATTCGTCCGAGCCCTTAAGAATCGTTTTGGCCCGACTGACGAGGTGGGGTGTTTTGAGATGAGCGGTGATGGCATTCTGGAGGTCGCCGACCCCAGCGGCCTGTTTCGCTCCACTTCGGGCAACCCCGTGAGCGGAACCTGCACCACGGTTGCCCTTGAAGGAAGAAGAGCGCTCCCTGTCGAGGTTCAGGCGCTGGTTGTTCCCAGCGGTGCCCCACAACCCAGGCGCGTCGTTAATGGCGTTGAATCCTCCAGAGTCGCGATGTTACTGGCGGTGTTGGAGCGAAGGGCTGGAATCCCCCTGTCTTCAGCGGATGTATATGTCTCTACCGTGGGGGGCATACGCCTCCACGAACCAGGTGCCGATCTCGCCATCGCTCTCGCGGTAGCGAGCGCCGCTAAGGACATTCCGCTTTCCAACACGACTGTGGCTATTGGTGAAATTAGCCTGGCGGGAGAAATTCGGCCCGCCTCGCAGTCTGCACAACGCATCAATGAAGCACAAAGGCTCGGATTTAACATCGTCTTAGACCAGTCCCACACAAGCATTAGCAACGCTATCGCCGATGCTTTTGCGAAAAGCCCCCAGCGTCAACAACAGCCCAACTACTAGTCGAGCAGGAACTGCTTTGTTTCAGCGGAGACGATGTCCCCCAGGTAAGTGGTGAGGTGATAGCTGGATCCTTCAGCTTTCATCTCCGGTCGATTGCCCTCACACGTGTCGGTCGCTGAACGGGTACGGTCCCAGGCGAGTGGAGTTGTCTCTTGCGCCTCGCCCGGGGCCAGAGTGATGTCCATAGGCACAAACGCTGTCTGACAATCATCAGAAGCCCAAATCTCATCATCGCCTGAGGTGACCACATAGCGTTGCTGATCGGTCCCCACGGCTATTGTGCACTCCAGCCCAGAGATGTTTGTCACCCTCAGCCACAGTTGGGGAGCAACGCCTGGGCTGTAATTGGACTGATCAGTCCTCGCGGTGAGTTCGATTTGGCTCGACAGGCAATCCGGGGAGACAGCCACTGGCAGAGCCATTTCGGTCTCAGGCTCGGGGGACGACGTGCCGCCAGACCCCGGCTGAACAATGATTAAAACGACAACCCCGATAATCGCGGCAAGTCCACCCAAAACGGCGAGGCGCCTGCGCCAATATATGTTCGCCGATACGGGTCGTTGTGCCTGAGACATAGACCCAGAGTACGGCTGAGGAGCCTAAAGCCAGGGCTTTTGCCCCGGCGAGCCTGAAGACCCACAGCCTCCCTACAGGTTCTTCACCATTCGGGAATTGCCCAGCGTATTAGGTTTCACACGCGCCAAATTAAGAAACTCTGCGAGGCCTTCATCAGGTGAGCGCACCATCTCGGCATACACTTCAGGGTCGACCAAGAGATTGTCGTGGGAGACAAACCCGTGAGAGGTAAAGAATTCCACCTCAAAAGTGAGGCAAAACAACCGTGTGAGGCCCAGTTGCCTCGCCTGGTTCTCCAACTCCTGAAGGAGCTGGTGACCCACGCCTTGTCCCTGAACCCGAGGGTCAACGCTCAGAGTTCTAATTTCTCCCAGGTCTTCCCAAAAAGCGTGAAGCGCGCCACAGCCCACAACTTGGGCTTGAAAATCCACGGCGACCGTAAATTCTTGAACCGCTTCAAAGAGGACCACCAGGTCTTTCCCCAGAAGAATACGAGAATCCACAAGAGGCTGGATGAGAGCTGCAATGGGGCGAATATCCGCCGTGGTTGCAGCTCTCACCACCCAAGAATCTTCTGACGTCACGTCGCCAGCGTACTGGTTAGGACTCGAGGGCACCTGCCGGAGCGGGCTCTACTTCACGCTTGCTCACAGCAAAGGTGAAGTCGGTCCCATCGAAACCAACATCCACGTTGTCCCCGGGTGAAAGCTCTCCCTGGAGGATGCGCTCACTCAAACCGTCTTCCACGTGTTGTTGAACAGCTCGACGCAACGGTCTTGCCCCCATGGTCGGATCCCAACCGAGAACAGTGAGCTGTTTGCGCGCATCTTCCGCGAGCGTCATGGTGATGTCGCGGTCGAGCAAACGGTCACCCAAGCGCTTGATGAAGAGATTGACAATCTGCATCAGCTCATCTTCGGTCAGCTGGGGGAAGACGATGGTTTCGTCAACGCGGTTGAGGAACTCAGGTTTGAAGTTCTTTTTCAGCTCTTCAACAACCTTGGCTCTCATGGCCTGGTAGCTGACCTCGCCGTTGCCTTCTAGCGTGAAGCCCACCGGGCCACCCGTGATGTCTTTTGTTCCCAGGTTTGTCGTCATGATAATGACCGTGTTCTTGAAGTCCACAACGCGACCCTGACCATCGGTCAGGCGTCCCTCTTCGAGGACCTGCAAGAGCGAGTTGAAAATATCAGGGTGTGCCTTCTCGATCTCGTCAAACAACACGACACTAAAGGGCTTGCGGCGAACCTTTTCGGTCAACTGGCCACCTTCTTCGAACCCCACAAATCCTGGAGGGGCGCCGAAAAGCCTCGATACGGTGTGCTTTTCGCCATACTCAGACATGTCGAGCGCAATCAGCGCATCTTCATCATCAAAGAGGAACTCCGCCAATGCTTTGGCCAGCTCCGTCTTTCCCACGCCGGTCGGCCCGGCGAAAATGAAGGAACCGCTGGGGCGCTTGGGGTCTTTAAGCCCAGCCCTTGTGCGACGAATTGTCTTCGAGAGCACGGAGATCGCTTGCTCTTGGCCGATGACCCTCTGGTGCAGAGCTTTCTCCATAAACATGAGTCGCGCAGTTTCTTCTTCGGTGAGCTTGAAAACAGGAATACCTGTCGCAGCCGCGAGCACTTCCGCGATTACGCCTTCGTCGACAACACCGACACCGCCGGCCTCGCCATTTCTCCACTGCTTTTCTAACTGCAAGCGCTCACCCAGCAAGGTTTTTTCCTCATCGCGCAGGGAGGCCGCTTTTTCGAAGTCCTGTCCCTCGATGGCTGCTTCTTTGCGGGAGCGGACATCGGCGATTTTGTCGTCAAACTCGCGCAACTCGGGTGGGCTGGAAAGAATCGACAAGCGCAGTCGAGCTCCCGCTTCGTCGATAAGGTCAATGGCCTTGTCGGGCAGGAAGCGGTCCTGAACATAGCGATCCGCCATGTTCACGGCTGCCTCGATAGCACCATCGGTGATGGAGACGCGGTGGAACGCTTCGTACTTATCCCGCAGGCCCTTCAAAATGTTGATGGTGTGAGCGGGAGAAGGTTGGTTGACCTGCACGGACTGGAAACGACGCTCCAAAGCAGCATCTTTTTCAAAGTGCTTACGGTACTCATCCGACGTGGTGGCACCGATGGTCTGGAGCTCACCTCTGGCCAGTAAAGGCTTCAAGATACTGGCGGCATCAATGGCGCCTTCGGCAGCGCCCGCGCCCACCAGCGTGTGGATTTCATCGATGAAGACGATGATGTCACCCCGGGTGCGAATTTCCTTGATGACCTTCTTCAAACGTTCTTCGAAGTCACCGCGGTAACGAGAGCCCGCGATAAGCGAACCGAGGTCAAGAGAATAAAGCTGCTTGTCTTTGAGGGTTTCTGGAACGTCTCCCTTGACAATGGCTTGAGCTAACCCTTCGACCACCGCAGTCTTACCCACACCGGGCTCGCCCACCAACACAGGGTTGTTCTTGGTCCGACGGGACAGAATTTGCATGACGCGTTCCATTTCGCGCTCGCGCCCAATAACGGGATCGAGTTTGCCTTCGCGTGCGGCGTGCGTGAGGTTACGACCAAACTGATCCAAGACTTGAGACCCTTTGTCGCTGGAGGTTTCGGAGCCTCCCACGGACACCGGGTCTTTGCCCTGGTAGCCCGAGAGAAGCTGGATAACTTGCTGGCGGACGCGGTTGAGGTCAGCGCCAAGCTTCACGAGCACTTGAGCGGCAACACCTTCACCTTCACGGATGAGACCCAAAAGAATATGTTCGGTGCCAATGTAGTTGTGGCCCAGCTGCAACGCTTCGCGCAGGCTGAGCTCTAAAACCTTTTTAGCTCGCGGGGTGAAAGGGATGTGACCGGTGGGGGCCTGCTGGCCCTGACCGATAATTTCCTGCACCTGCTCGCGGACCGCCTCTAAAGAAATATCGAGGGATTCCAAAGCTTTGGCAGCGACACCCTCACCCTCGTGGATGAGACCCAAGAGGATGTGCTCGGTGCCGATGTAATTGTGGTTGAGCATCTTGGCTTCTTCTTGGGCCAACACAACGACTCGGCGGGCCCGGTCGGTAAAGCGCTCAAACATCTGCGGTACTCCTTAGTTTGGCGGTAGCGGTGAGACTCCTCATCGCTGCTCGTAGTACGACAGTAATTGCCCCCCGCTGTCTTTGGGTCATTGTTCGCCCCCAGCGTGAGCAGTCACCGTGCGCTCTCGAGGTAGCAGGACTTGCCAGCAGGTTCCGAATTCCCACGTTTACACTGAAGGAGTGTCTAAAGAACCAAAGAAATCACCGTGGCCGCCGGCCAGGGTGGCCCTTATCGTCATTCTCGTGGGCTTTATCGTCTATGGGCTCACCACCCTGATTGGCTAAGAGGACAACCGTGATCGAGAACTTCTGGCTCAATGCCCTGTACTCCGTAACCCCCACTGCGATGATGGGTGTCTTGTTCTGGTTTGTGATTCGGTCCATTCTCCGCGCGGATCGCAGCGAACGCAGCGTCTACAAAAAAATGGAGCGAGAAGAACGAGCCCGGCGCGGGCTACCCGGTGAGGACTAAAGTCACTTCACAAGGGGAAACAGCACCGTCTCTCTAATCCCGAGTCCTGTGAGCGCCATCAGCAAGCGGTCGATTCCCATGCCCATGCCGCCTGATGGTGGCATGCCATGCTCGAGAGCGCGAAGGAAGTCTTCATCCACCCGCATGGCTTCTTCATCGCCTTGGGAGCCCAGGCGGGCCTGTTCGACAAATCTTCCGCGCTGAATGACGGGGTCCACCAGCTCGGAATACCCGGTGGCCAGTTCGAAGCCCCTGACATAAAGATCCCACTTTTCCACCACACCGGGAATCGACCGATGCTCGCGCACCAAGGGTGACGTGTCCACGGGATAATCCATCACAAACGTGGGTGTGGTGAGGGACTCGATCACATAGTGCTCCCATAGCTCTTCAACCAGCTTGCCGTGGGTGGGTTGCGACACCTCGACTCCCACACTCTTTGCCATCTTCTCCAAAGTAGCCATGTCCGTCTGAGGAGTAATCACGCTCCCGCAGGCATCCGAGAGGCTTCCGTAGAGGGAAAGCCGATCCCAGCTGCCGCCCAGATCATGCTCGGTGCCATCCGCCCAAGTGACCGTATGGCTCCCAGATATGGCGAGGGCTGCTTTTTGAATCAACTCTTGGGTGAGGTCTGCCATCTGCTGGTAGTCCCCGTAGGCCTGATAGGCCTCCAGCATGGAGAACTCCGGGCTGTGAGTGGAATCAGCGCCCTCATTGCGAAAGTTACGATTGATTTCAAAGACACGCTCCAGCCCTCCGACAACCGCGCGCTTGAGGAACAGCTCTGGTGCAATGCGCAGAAAGAGGTCGGTACTAAAAGCATTCGAGTGAGTTACAAAAGGCCGGGCGGTCGCCCCGCCGTGCAGAGTTTGCAACATAGGGGTCTCCACCTCCAGATACCCATGGGTATCGAAGGTGTGGCGCAGGGATGCGTTGACCCCGGCGCGCTGGCGCACCGTCACGCGAGCCTGGTCGCGCACAATGAGGTCAAGGTATCGCTGGCGGGCCCGAGTTTCCTCATTGAGTTCAGAGTGCAAATTGGGCAAAGGCATCAGCGCTTTTGAGGCCATCTCCCAGTGCGAGACCATAACGGAAAGCTCTCCCCGTTTGGAGGCAGTCACTTCACCGCGCACATAAAGGTGATCACCCAAGTCAACAACGTCTTTGAGGAGCCCAAAAGACTCTTCGCCCACTTCGCCAAAGGACACCATGGCCTGCAAGCGCTCACCGGAGCCTGCTTGCAACGACACAAACGCCAGTTTCCCGGTGACCCGCATGTGCACGATTCGACCGGCCACGCCGACAATGTCGCCGGTGGCAGCTTCCGCCTCGAGGGCAGGGTACTTCTCCCGCACCTGGGAGATGGTCGTCGTGATGCCCACGGCAACAGGGTAAGGGGCTAGGCCCGCGTCAATCATGCGTTGGCGCTTGGCTAATCGCACTTCATATTGCTCAGCACTATCCGCGCCCTCGCTAGGTACTTCTTGCGTATCGGTCATAGGGCTCTTTCACACAGGGGAATATCCGCCACTAGCCTAGTGACCAAAGGTGAGGCGGGTGTTGTCGATTAATCGCGTGGTCCCCACCTTGGCCGCAACAATCATCAGGCCCTCGCCACCAGCCACCTCGCGTTTTAACGGAGTAAACGTGGCAGGGTCCACCACGGAGAGGTAATCCAGGACGAGCGCCGGGTCGGCCTGTAGCTCCTCACGGGAGCGCGCGAGCGCTTGCTCGAGAGAATCTGTATGCACGGCGGCCTCCAGCGCCCGAGGAATGGCTCCGGCGATCACCCTGTCCTTGATTGACAGGTAGGCATTTCTGCTGGAAAGAGCGAGGCCATCGCTATCGCGCACGGTATCCACCGGAATGACTGCGCATCTCAGTCCCTCTCTTTCCACCATCTCCTGTACGAGGAACATTTGCTGGGCATCTTTTCGGCCCATGATCACCCTCCCGGGGGCAACGATCTCCAGCAACCGTGCAACGACCGTGAGCATGCCATCAAAATGGCCGGGCCTCGCATGGCCTTCAAACACTTTGCCTACGGGCCCCGCGAGAACCTGTGCAGTGTCGTCGGCTCCCGCGGGATAGATTTCTGCGGGGGTGGGAGCAAACACCACATCCGTGTCGGTATCTGACAGGAAGTGTTTGTCGGCGTCTAACCCTCGCGGATAGCTCCCAAAATCTTCCCCCACTCCGAACTGCAAAGGGTTGACAAAAATGCTCACCACAACCCGGTCTGCCTGGGCAGAAGCTGCCCTCACCAGCGCTTTATGGCCCTCGTGGAGCGACCCCATGGTCGGCACAAACGCCACACTCAATCCCTGTTTTTTCCAGGTAGCCACACGGTGGTGGAGCTCCTGGGCATCAAAGACAACCGGGGGTATCGTCATGGCTCGCTCTGCTCCACATCATTTCCCGCCACATCCCGCAGAGCGTTATCCACACTGGAGTTCACCAGAGCCGCCATCACCACACCCGGGTTAGCGATGCCCGCCAATCGAAGCCTCGCAGCGGCTTCGCCCACGGTCGTGTGAGAAAAGCTGGTGGCCAGAGCGATTGCAGCGGCAACATGTCGCCGCTTGTCTTCAGCAATGACCAAGGGTTCCATCCCCATCTCCACTGCCAGTGCGTGGGCTATAGGAGAGGCCACTGGAGGCGCGCTCACCACGCACCAAGTGCCGACCATGCGAGGTAAGTCCATGCTCCACCCCGTGAATTCCATCAGCGGGTGAAGCCCCACCGGGATAACCCCTTGAGTAATCGCAGGTGCCAGCACTTCGAGCCCGTGCGCAATGGACGTGTGCGCCACGATTTGGCCAGAAACCCAGCCTCCCGCGGCCGCCAACCCTTCAACGAAACCCGGGAGTTCCGAATCGGGCAGGGCAAGGACAACAAGTTCGCTCCGTTCACACAGCACTTGGGGCTCGAGAAAAGGAACGCCGGGAAGCATCGCTTCCACTCGTTCACGGTCGGTTCCCGGTGGCGTGATGCCGACCAGGCTGTGACCGGCCCCTGCTAGAGCGGCGGCGATGACCGGTCCCACTTTGCCGGCACCAATCACTCCTACACCCAGCCGGGAAGGGTCCATCACGCAGAAGGCCTAGAGGCAGGGGCGATTTTTGCGGTGTCGTCAATCGCCTCGTGAATAGAGACATTGAGGCCTTCCCACCACTGGTGAGCGTCCAGAGAATCGATACCGGAAAGGCGAAGCGCAACCGGACCAGCGACACTCTGGATTTCTACGCGTCTCAACTTCAAAGCTCGATGCCAGGGCCCCCCGGCCACGCTCGCGCTTTGAATGTGCGCCAGTGGGATGACCCCCAGCCGAGAAACCCAGAGACCTCGTCGGATCAACACCGCGCCCGGTACGTGAAGAGCCGCCGTCGCCCGGTGACTAAAAGGAACACGCCAGTGCGCCCGCCGAGGGCTTACCAGTGTTTCTGGCGTGGCCCAGGTTTTTCGTGGGCCCGTGACCATCGCCTGAAGAGTCTCCCCGGCGCCGTTTCGGGACAGATCCGGGATTCCCAGAGCGAGAATTTGCTGCACCTCAGCGAGTGTTCCTACCGGCAAAATAACGGTGTGCTCGGGGGCTTTTGCGTTGCTGGCCCCCGGTTGGGACGCCAAGTTGGCGTTGAGTCGCCACCACCCGAAAAGTTTCCATGGCCAGGGTTGGCTGAGCTCCAGAGCGTGAATGCGAGAAGACGGAATGGTTTCAACACTGGTGGAGAGCAAGCCCAAGGACACCCGCAAGTCACCGGAAACCGAGTCAACCACGAAGTTGCCCACGCGTAAAAATCGTTCCCCCAAGTACACGCCATATCCAATCAGCCCCACCACCAATCCCAGCAACACAGCAATTTCGGCGGACACAACAGCAAACACAATGAAACCGGTCAAGAACGCCAACAACACCAGCGTTTCCACACTCAGGACCAAAGAAGCCAGGTAACGAAAAAGGGGGACTTCGACCTCGCGCGTCGTAATTTCCTCTTCGCCGGCGCCAAGCCCAGGCTCAGACCCAGACCCAGAGTCCAAATCGGAGTCGGACTCGTCAGTATTTCCAGTCAAAATTACCTTGCGCAAGCCCTGGGCAACCGCCGTCGGAAGGTACGCCAAGACGACGCTCGCGTCATTTCCGGCTGCCTGAATATCCAACTTCGCCAGACCGAGCAGGCGCGGAATAATCGGACGTCTGATGCCGATCGTGTTTACTCGATCGAGGCGGGCACGCCTCGAGCTCTTCACAATCAGACCTTTCTTGACCTCAATAACATCGTCATCCATCCGAACCAAGTGAACCCGCCACTGCAAAAAGAACCCCCCGCCCGCAATGAGAACAAAGGCGAATGCTCCCAAAGAAATGAACCCTAGAGATTCCCCCACCCAAAACCACAGGTCAGACTCGGTGTCCCCGGCACCCTCCCCGAAAAAGAAAGCCAACAGAGTGGGGAAAATGACCCCATCCCACACGGCAACCACCGCCGCGGTTATCAGCGCGACAGCGACGACACCGCCTTGCAGTACGGGGGTAAACGGGTGCAGCCTGTGCCACTGGCCATCACGAATGTCGCCTGCACGGCGCAACACGGGGGAACTTCGCATTACAGGCCTGCTCGGCGCGTTTCCGCCAGGGCAATTAGATGATCGCGCAGCTCTTCCGCTTTATGTTGCGGAAGACCCGAGATGGTTACTCCCGTAGAAGCGGCGGCGGTCACCAAACTCAGCTGGGACAGGCCCAGCAGTCGCGACACCGGGCCCCGTGACACGTCCACCAGCTGGAGCCTGCCGTAGGGGACAGCAACAATGCGCTGGAACAGGATCCCTTTTCGAAACACCACATCGTTATTCCGCAGCGCAAAGCCGATTGCTCTCACACGCCGCGGGACAAACCCGATGACCACAGCGGCCACCACCAGCACCGCAGCCAGTGGGTACCACGAGAGAACGCCAATGTCCTCTTGAGCGAGCCACAGAGGAACCGTTGCGAACCCCGAGAGGATAAGAAAAGTGAGGCTGGATTCCAACATGAGTTCCACCACATAGCGTGGGCTCACAGATTGCCACGGCGTGACGTTCTCGCTCATAAGAGCTCTCCTTCTGGTCCACCGGGGCCTGCTGACCCGGGCACGTCAGGTGGCAGGGAACACCAACGCTCTGCCACTAATGCGCCAACCATTAACACTACGGCTCCTACCACTGCCAATCCCACCAAGAACAGCGTCGGCGTCGACACAACAGGCCGGGTGAAAAAAAACAGGCCTAATCCCATGGCTCCCCCCGCCAGCCCCGATCCCGCGAGGGAGCTAGCTTTAGCCAGTAGCACAACGCGGGTTGCATAGACAGGATCTACCAGGATGCCCTTCTCAGGGCGCTGAACTCTGGAGCGAATGGGCCACGCTAACCCCAGGACGATGGCACCCAGCAGAGCAAGGCTCACCCCCCACGTCGGGGGTGGGATGAGCGCTGGTTCTCCGAGCCTCGCGAGCACCGCTTGACCAGCGCCGACCACGACGCCACCTGAGAGCGCGAAGCTTGCCAGAGTGGACGCTTTAGTAAGGATCATGACGAAATTTCGGGTAGTGCCGCAAGAAGCGGTGCGAGTGGCCCATGACCCGGCAGCTGTGCCGAGGGATCTACCTCGAGCCACGGCTCAAGGACGAAACGTCGCTCGTGGGCGCGGGGGTGAGGCAGTGTCAACGACGGCGAAACCAGTGCCTCTTCCCCATAGGTTATGAGGTCCAAATCCAGTGTGCGGTCCGCGTAGCGCTGCCCGGTCCGCACGCGTCCATGCGCCTGCTCAATATCGTGAAGCTTCTGGAGTGTGTGCTGTGGAGACCATGCCGAATCGAGCACCACAACTTGGTTCAGGTAACTCGGCGCGGAGGAATCGAAACCTTCGGTGGTCAGAGCGGTGGTCTCGTGCAGGCCAGAACACGCCACCAAGGAAAAACCCTCGGTGGCCCGAAGATCAGACACCGCCTGGAAGGCAACAGTTTCTTTGTCGCCGAGGTTGGCGCCCACGGCAACGACACATCGCGTCCATCCGGCATCCATTACAGCTCGCCTCGTTCGCGACGCATCGAAACGGAAGAATCCCACACCAGGACCTCCATCGGGGCCTGGGGTTTATGAATGGTGATGGTGACAGCGTCGGCTTTCTCAAAGCGCAACGCGGTGCTGATCAGCCTGAGGCACAGAGTCTCCAGCAGGTTGACCGGATCGCGGGCGGCATCGGTAGAAATCGCTAGAGCCAAGGCGCCATAGTCGACAGCGTCTCCCACATCATCGGAGGTGGCGGCCTGGGTCATGTCGTATTCGAGCTCAACATCAATGACGAAGGTTTGCCCCTCCTGACGCTCAGCAGGAAAAACACCGTGATGGGCAAAAACCTCAATGCCTGCCAAACGAATAGCGTCAGCCATCTGTTCCTCCTCGCTGCAAAGCCTGCCAGATATCGAGGGCCCTCACCTGCGCTGCCACATGATGAACACGAAGCGCCCATACGCCTTTTTCAGCGAGAAGGGCCCCCACCACGGCTGAGGGGGCATCGCGCTCCAGGACATGGTGACCTTCAGGCAGCACAGCACCGACAAATCTCTTCCGTGAAGCCCCCACCAGTATCCGCATACCTGGTTCGCCGAGCTCACCGATGTGGGCCAGAAGCTCCCAACTGTGATCACTGCTTTTCGCAAATCCCAAGCCCGGATCAACAACCAAACGTTCGCCAGAGATTCCTGCTGCCCGCGCGGCGTCCACGCGCTCGCTGAGCTCTTTGCTCACTTCACGAACCACATCGGTGTAGACAGCGAGATCATCCATGGCCGCGCTGTGTCCGCGCCAGTGCATGAGCACCACCTCGCACGACGCCTGGGCCATCACCGCAAACATTGCCTCATCAGCGAGACCCCCAGAAACATCATTAATGATGTGGGCTCCCGCCTCGAGTGCCCGGAGCGCAGTGTCAGCCCTCATGGTGTCAACACTCACGGTTGCTCCACTCGCTACCAACGCTTCGACAAGAGGGAGCACCCTTTCTTGCTCCACCTCGGCATCAACTCTTTCGGCGCCAGGCCTCGTGGATTCCCCGCCAATGTCGATCACATCCGCGCCCTGAGTGAGCATTTCTTCCGCGTGCTTCCTGGCAGCCGGGTAGTCGACATAGCGGCCACCGTCACTGAAAGAATCGGGTGTGACGTTGAGAACACCCCAGACCTGAGGCCGCCGGGTGTGGGTCACGCCCCCTCGTCACCACCCACAAGCAGAAGCGCCTCGTGACGACCGGTGCCAGAGACCAGGGAGCCCTCAGCAGCAACGGTCACGGTGGTCAAAGCCTGCTTGGGTCCGCGAAAGCGCACACAACCGTGAGTGGCAGAAATGAGAACCAATGCGCCTGCAGCGACACCGGATTCCATTAGCGCCTGAGCCACCATCTCTCCCAGGCGCTCTTGCAACTGGGGCCTGGCCGCCGTGACCTCGACCAGCGTGGCCAATGTCCCCAGTCCCACGATGCCCTGAGCGGGTTGATACACGACCGATGCCGTCCCTTCAAAAGGGAGCAGGTGGTGCTCGCACAAAGAGTGAAACGCAATACCGCGAAGGGCAACGAGCTCACCGCGTTCGCTCGCATCACTGACGACGGAGTTTGCGTTGCGAATGACCGAAACCGGGTCAACGCCGACGCCGGAATAAAGTTCACCAAAAAGCTCGGCCACGCGATCCGGAGTGCTAGCAAGGCCTTCGCGGGTGGGGTCTTCCCCCACCGCTACCAAAATGTCATGGATGGCCTGGCGAATGACCGTGTTATCCACGCTCATCCTGGGCTTGCGGCATCGTCGCCGGTGCTTTTTTTCCAGAGGGCTTCTTCGCCACTGCCCGCTTCCTAGGTATGGCCTTCTTTGCCGGGACAGCGACAGGTCCATGGCTTGACACCGGTCGCTTTCCACTCGAAAGCCACTGGGGACGTTCAGGAAGCTTCTTCACCTTCGCAAAAATCTCCGCCAGCTGGTTATGGTCTAGCGTTTCTTTTTCGAGGAGCTCAGAGGCCAACCTGTCCAAGATGGCTCGGTTGGCGGTCAAGACTTCCCAGGCCTCGGTGTGGGCGTGGTCAATCAATTCCCGAACTTGAGAATCCACAAGTTCGGCAACTGAATCGGAGTAGTCCCTTTGGTGGCCCATGTCGCGGCCCAGAAACATTTCGCCGCTGGCTTGGCCCAATTTCACAGCCCCCACGCTGGCGCTCATGCCGTATTCGATGACCATGCTCCGAGCAATTGACGTTGCTTTTTCGATGTCGTTCGACGCCCCGGTGGTGGGGTCATGGAACACTAATTCCTCCGCGACCCGGCCTCCCATCGCATAGGTGAGCTGATCGAGAAGCTCGTTGCGGGTAATCGAATACTTATCAGCCACGGGCATCACCATCGTGTATCCGAGGGCTCGCCCCCGGGGCAAAATAGTGACCTTCGTCACCGGGTCTGTATTGCGCATCGCCGCTGCGGCAAGCGCGTGACCGCCTTCGTGATACGCAGTAACCTGGCGCTCTTTATCGCTCATCATCCGGCTACGCCTCTGTGGCCCAGCCATCACCCGATCGACCGCTTCATCCAACATGACGTCGGTGATTTTTTTAGCGTTTGCTCGTGCCGTAAGCAGAGCCGCCTCGTTGAGCACGTTAGCCAAGTCAGCACCCGTGAAACCTGGGGTCTTTCTCGCCAAGACAGCCAGGTCGACTCCCTTCGCCATCGGCTTGCCTTTGGCGTGTACTTCAAGAATTTTTGCGCGCCCCTTCATGTCGGGGGCGTCCACCTGAATTTGGCGATCGAATCGGCCTGGGCGCAACAGTGCCGGGTCCAAAATGTCTGGTCGATTGGTTGCCGCGATCATGATGACGTTGGATTGGGGGTCAAACCCATCCATTTCCACTAGGAGCTGGTTCAGAGTTTGTTCCCGCTCGTCGTGTCCACCTCCCATGCCGGCACCTCGATGACGGCCCACGGCATCAATTTCATCGACGAAAATAATTGCGGGAGCATTTTCTTTTGCCTCTTTGAAGAGGTCACGGACCCTCGAGGCACCCACGCCTACAAACATTTCGACAAAGTCGGAGCCGGAAATCGCGTAAAAAGGCGCGTCAGCTTCCCCCGCTACCGCTCTGGCCAGCAGGGTCTTACCTGTTCCTGGAGGCCCATAGAGCAGCACTCCTCGGGGAATCTTCGCCCCAACTTTAAGGAACTTCTCCGAGTCCTGGAGGAACTCTTTGATTTCTTGGAGCTCTTCGATGGCCTCATCGGCACCGGCTACATCCTCAAAGGAGACTGTGGAGTTTTCCTTCGCCACCAACGTGGCGCGGGATTTCCCAAACTGCATAACCCTCGAGCCCCCACCTTGCATGCGGCTAAGAAGGAACCAGAAAATCACACCAATCAAGAGGAAGGGAATCACGAAACCCAAGAGAGAACCCAGCCAGCTGGTCTGGGGCACTTCGTCTGTGAACTCGGCAACATCAGAGCTTGCCACGGCATCGATGATGTCCTCCCCGCGAGGGGCAACGTAATAGAACTGGACCTGTGTTCCTCCTCCTTGGAAGCTCTGGCGAAGTTCGAGATCGACGCGTTGCTCACCGTCAATAATGGTGGCGGATTCCGCCTGGTTTCCTCTGAGTAGTTCCAGGCCCTCTTGGGTAGAAACGGCTCTGAAGCCTCCCTGGGTGAGCAAGGAAACGCCCAGCACGACCACCACCGCCCCTAACACGATGTAGGGCAGCGGGCCTTTCAGGAGCGATTTAAACGTCGGTCTTTTCGTGGCCATGGTGGCTCAAGGGACCTTTCCGGGTCAGGGTACGAAGAATAATAAAGGCTAACGCGAGAAGGTCTGCGGTGCAGAACTGTTCGCCTCGGGCACAGCGTCCTCATGGCCTCCGCTATAGACAGAGGGGTTGAGGACACCGACCCCTCGAAGATTTCGGTACCGTTCATCAAAATCAAGGCCGTATCCCACCACAAATTCGTTGGGAATATCGAAGCCAAGATAGTCAATAGGAACATCCACCGCCATCGCATCGGGTTTACGAAGCAGTGTTGCTACCCGAAGAGAGGCGGCGCCCCGGGAGGCAAAGTTCTCCAGCAGCCACGACAGCGTGAGCCCCGAGTCCACAATGTCTTCCACAATGATGACGTCGCGGCCATCGAGGGAAGTATCCAGGTCCTTGACAATTCTCACCACACCGCTGGACTTAGTAGACCGACCATAACTGGAGACCGCCATCCAATCCATTTCCAAGGGGATGGTGAGCTCCCTCGCTAAATCTGCCATCACCATGACAGCACCTTTGAGGACGCCGATCAACAACGGTGTCCTGCCGTCAAGATCGTGCTCGATTTCCCTCGCCATCCGGGCAAGGCCCTCAGCTATCTCTTCTGGGGTGACGACGACGGAAACAATGTCGCCCTTCACATCGTCAAAATCCATCAGGCAACCCTTTCGACGGGGAGTTCTTTTTGGACCGCACCATGATGCGACCCTCCGTTCGCTCTAGGGTAACGCCGGAAAGGTCGAGAGCGGACTGTCCCCTCCAGTTTCTAAGCACTGTCAGAATCTGATCCATCTGAGCGAAGCTTGGTGCCGAGCCACCCACAGCGATCACCATCATCCTCAGCGCCCTGGTGTGAACCGCAGCGGGCTGCTCCATCAGTGCCTGCACGCTGATGCTCCGTTCGCTCGGGTTCGAAGCTTCCACATGCTTCGCCACGAACAGCTGGGCAAAACTGTCGAGAGCGTCTGAGTCTTGGCGAAAAAGCGACGCGGTTCGAGACAGGGCATCAGAAATCCCTGGCCCAAGCTCCTCCTCCCACACCGGCAACACCCGGTTGCGCACTCGAACACGCGCGTAACGCTCATTCTCGTTGTGGGGGTCATCCCACCATTCGATACCTGCATCAACCAGCGCGGTGCGCAGGGTTTTCCGGGAAAGCCTCAGCAGAGGCCGATGATACGTGCCCTCTCGGGCGGCCATGCCCTTAAGCGCTGAAGGCCCGCTGCCCCGGCCCATTCCCAACACCACTGTCTCTGCCTGGTCATCTTTGGTGTGGGCGAGGATGACTCCCCGAGCACCGGTCTCTTTCATGGCTTCGCGAAAGGCCCCGTAACGTGCCGCTCTCGCGGCCTCTTCCGGGCCCCCCTGATCTCCGACCGAGACGCGCTTAATAATGGCGGGGGACAGCCCCCACTGGGCCACGGTCTCCGCTGCGCGCTGCGCGATTTCTGAGGAACCCTCTTGCAGTTGGTGATCGACAATCACCGCACCGAGGGGTAAATGAAGTGCAGGTGCTTCTTTCGAGAGCGCCCATGCAAGAGCCAAAGAGTCACCGCCGCCGCTGAGCGCCACCAGATAATGTCCCGGCGACGTATCAAGGTCACCAGCCCATTCTCGGACTGCCCTACGCACATCAGCCATCGCAGGGCTAAGCCGCGGGCGTGCGTCTAAGCTCTCCGGTTTGTCCCTCTCAGCCACCCGGTAAGGTTACTTCACGAAGCTTTCCCCCGAAGGAGCAGTTGTTTATGGCCGATTACCCCGCCGTCATTGAAATCCCCCGCGGATCCCACAACAAGTATGAAGTTGACCACGAAACGGGGCGAGTCTTTCTCGACCGCGTGCTCTACACAAGCTTTGTGTATCCCACCGATTACGGCTTCTTTGAGAACACTTTGGGACTCGATGACGACCCTGTCGATGTTCTCGTCCTCACGCAATACCCGCTGTTTCCCGGTGTGGGACTCACGGTACGGCCCGTGGGGGTCTTCAACATGACCGACGATGGGGGTAGCGACGCGAAAGTTGTCGCAGTTCCTTCCGGGGATCCGCGGTGGGATCACCTTCAGGACGTCAATGACATCCCGGAATACACTCGCAAAGAAATCGAGCATTTTTTTGAGCACTATAAAGACTTGGAGCCGGCGAAATGGGTAAAAACTGAAGGGTGGGGTTCAGCGGCTGACGCCGAAGCCATTATTCAGGCCGGCATCACGGCTTTTCCTGGTCACTAGCCCAGGCCAATCCCCCGATTGGCGAAGAACGGGTAAGGGTCTTGAGAGACCATGTTTTTCCTGGTCTCCAAGTGCAAGTGGCAGCCGGTGGAGCCTCCGGTTGATCCAATACGAGCAATCAACTGGCCCGTCACCACAGTCTGTCCGAGCTTGACATACAGTGAGCCGCTTTGAAGGTGCGCGTAGCCGGTGGTGTACCCATCATCGTGAGTGAGCCGGATGAAGTTACCCGAGCTTCCCAGCCATCCCGAATAGCTCACGCGGGCCGTGTTGGCGGCATACACCGGATTTCCGCAGGCGGTGGCTAAGTCGATACCGGCATGAAGGCGGGCGAAGCCATAAATCGGGTGGATCCGAGGCCCATAACTGCTCGAGACATACCCGCCCGAAGGTCTCGCCCACCCCGCAGAGCTAATTTGGCCTGGGCTGATCATGCCCGCGATGTCCGCCTGAGATCTTGCGACAACGCCTTTCTGGTAGTCCACCTCGGTGGCCTGGCGTTGTTCGACCAGCACTTCGAGTTGGGCTTCGAGGCGCGCACTGTTTGCATACTGGGCCTCCACAGCGTCATAAGCCCGCAACGCGGCGCCGTTGGCGGCCTCGAAGGCCGACTCGGCAACCACCTGGAGGTCTTCACGAATTTCTCGGGCCACCTCAGCCTGATCGCTGAGCGATTGAGCCGCGTTCATATCGGCGAGCGCTCGGGCATAAATGCCATCGGTTTGCTCTGCGATCTTCGCCGCGTAACCGATGCGAGAAAGAAGTTCGGTGGCATCATCACCACTGATGAAAAGTCTCGCGGTGAGATCTGCTCCACCGACCCGAGCCATTTCAGCAACAAACTGTCCCGCCTTCATGCGTGACTCTTCGGCGGATGCGGAAGCGTTATCTGCCTGGGCTTGAAGTTGAGACTGTTGATACGTGGCTTCATCAAGTTCAGTGAGTGCTTCATAATAGATTTCTCCCAGTCGAGCGGCTTCCTGCTCGGCCTCGGCTGCAGCTTGTTCTAAACCAGCGAGCAGCTCCATGATTTCGTTGACCTTGGCCTCAGCCGCGGCGACGTCTTTACGGGCGTCTTGCACTTCTTCCCACGTGGGGAATTCATCCGCAAAAGCAGGACTCGCCGGAGCCACTCCCACGCTAATAATCACGATGAGGGCTGCGAGGGCCGCCCACAGCGAATGCACCACGCGCTTTGATAGAAACCTCACGGAAGGTAACGATAGCCATTTCCCCTGTGGAGTTCGGTGTTTGGCCCGGTGTGGCGGTAAGGAGGGCGTTTGCATTCGAGGGAACTGCTCCGTAGACTCAACCCTTGTCGCTATGCTTTGGTGGTAGCTTCGGCCCCATCGTTTAGTGGCCTAGGACGCCGCCCTTTCACGGCGGTAGCACGGGTTCGAATCCCGTTGGGGTCACAATATAATTTAATACGCAAGGCCCTGTAGCGCAGTTGGTTAGCGTGCCGCCCTGTCACGGCGGAGGTCGCGGGTTCAAGTCCCGTCAGGGTCGCGGTTGAGGACAGAGTCTCTCGAAGGAGAGGCTCTGTCGCACCATGGCTCTGTAGCTCAGTTGGTAGAGCGTTCGACTGAAAATCGAGAGGTCACGGGATCGACGCCCGTCGGAGCCACCATTCTTTACACTCTTTGCGGCACGAGAGGTTCCCGAATCTTTCAATGTTGTGAAAATGAAAAGTACTCGCGCGTTCTCTGAGCCAGACGGCACCGCTGCTCTTCGTGCCGTGCTTCAAGTCGCCTCACGACGAAACTGAGCGGCTGCGCCCCGCACGAGGGCTGTTGGTGCGCCACACTGATGGCGCATCGCGAACTCACCTCGGAGGTGCGTAGGAGAGCCTTCTTACCCCAGAGTGGTGAGCATCCGCCGCATAGAAATCAACACCCCACCCAATACAGCAGGAATTCCTCCCCCGGGGTGGACACTCGAGCCCACCCGCCAGAGCCATGGTGTTCGGGGGCTGTTGTAGGGAGGCGAATGGAAGGGGCCACTGCGCCACCATGGTGCTGGCTCCCCATAAAGCGCTCCACCCACCGCTCCAAACCCCGCAAAATACTCGGGGTGTAAAACAGTGTGATCCTCCATCATGTCGGTGATGGAGCGCTCGAGCCCCAAAACGTCGGAGAACCGCCTAGCTTCAGATTGCACGAAAGGGTCGTTGATGTCGCAGGGTTTTCCATCCGGCGGCGCGGTGAGCAGCAGGGCCGCAACAGGTCGGTCATTGGGATAGATCTGACCAGCGCGGTAATAGTTCAAAAACGCCATCGTCTCTTTGGGGCGCTCCCTTTTGCCCAGAGCATCGAAAAGTTCCTTGGAGCGCCCGGGCATCATCACCGAGTGCGTCACGACGTCTTCGGGGAGCTCCTCGTCCAACACTCCGAAGACGGCTACGCCCGAGCAGGAGAGTCGTGCTGGGGGCCTAGCGGCCGGTTTGCCCATCAGGCGCTCAAGAATCCCCCCGTCCAGAGCACTCACGACATAGTCCGAAAGATATGTTCCCTGGTTCGTTGTCACGCTCCCCTTCTTCACCGACACCACCGGTTCAGATGTGCGAAGGGTGACCCCGGCATGACGGGCGAGATTTTCTAGTCCCCGTGCAATCTCGTAAACGCCACCGCGCGGAACCCACACCCCGTCTTGGGCCATCACGGCAGCCATCGTGGCATACAGCGCAAGCGTTTGATTCGGCGCTACCCCTGCGTTCAGAGTGTGAATGGCGATGATTTCTTTAAGCTCGGCGGGCATCCAGTCCAAACCATCGAGATACGCCTGTGTGGTGAGCCTGAATCCATAGCGAGAAAGGAGCTCCCTTCCAGCGGAAAGAATGGCCGGGTCCCAGGGATCATGGGTCAGCAAGGTCGTAATCGCGGGCCCTAGTCCGCCATGCTCTTTTTGGAAGCGTTGCCAGGCGTCATGCCACGCATGGCCTGGCTCAACTGGAAGATTGGCTTGATCTCCTCGGAAGTAGTAGCGCCCCACTTCGGGCAAGCGTTCTAAGGTGACGTCCGCGATGCTGGCAGCGGTGGGGCCACCACCCGCTGCGTCCCAGGTTGCTAAGACTTGGTTCCAGACATCCGGAAACGTCACGAGCGAGGGGCCGGTGTCAATGCGTTGGCCGGCTACCTCGATTCGCCTACTTTTCCCCCCCAGCCATTCCTGGCCTTCCAGGAGAGTGACGGTGTGGCCGGCGCGAGCCAGCAATGCGGCCGCCGCCAGGCCGCCTAAACCTCCCCCGATAACCGTGATGCGCTGAGTCATGGTCCCGGGTACACCCCGAAAACGAGTGCGCCCACCAGCTGTACTCCTGCGACAGCGCCCGCCACATAGGGGAACGCCACGGAATAGCGGTACAGCCTTCTAGCCTGGGCAATCTCTGGCTTTCTCCACTGGGCGATGACGAGCCAGCCCGCTAAGAGAGCATTCACCACGGCAACGGGGATGTTTACCAGGGCAAACAGCACCGTGGATACGGTCCACCAGCTCCCTGACCACACCAGTGACCCCTTGATGCCAAACTTCACCGCGGTAGTGACAATCCCCGCCGCGGCATCTTCATCAATGTCTTGAATCGCGTCATAGACGTGCTTAGCCACTGACCACATCATGAGTCCGAGAGCAGCTTCCCATACAGGTGAAACCCCTAACGCCAGGGGCACGAAGACGAGAGGAAAGGCATAGTCGGCGTTGGACAGGGAATCCAAAATCGGGCGGCCTTTAAACCGCAATGGGGTGGCCGAATACTGCCAAAACAAGAGGGCGTACGCGGCCATCCAGGCAACGGCCTCCCAGGGGAGGGTCACCGCGAAGTAGACAAAGAAAGGGAGGTTCGTAAGGACGACCCCCCACGCGATCATCTTCGTTTCGCGCGGCCTAATCTTGGCCCCGCCGTACCCACCTTTCCGGGCATTATCGGAGTCGGTGTCTTGGTCGTAGATGTCATTCACGCCATAGATCAACAAATTGAAGGGAAAACTCACCCACAGGAGAATAGGAACAATGGACCACGTCCACAACTCACCCGCCAGCCACATCCCAATGACGGCAGTCCCTATTGTATTCACCCACAGAACGGGCCGGGATATTTCGACGAGGCGCAGAATCACCTCCTTATTCTATCGGGGAGTGTCTGGGCGGGCTCAAAGTTTGGGAGAGAGTGGCCCTCGGTGAAGTTTGTATTGGGCAGCTTGTGCCACAGGCTTCATCTGGATGAGGTCAAGGTTCACGTGTTTCGGGCTTGCAAGAGCGTAGGCAACGACGTCTGCCACATCCTCTGCCACCAGAGGAGACTCAACTCCCTCATACAACGCATCCGTTTTAGCCTGATCCCCGCCAAACCGATTGAGCGCGAACTCTTCGGTTTTCACCATGCCCGGAGCAATTTCCACGACCCGAATCGGCTCTCCGACCAACTCCAGTCGCAAAGCCCCCAGGGCGGCGTGAAGTCCCGCTTTTGCCGCGTTGTAGCCTCCGCCGCCTTCATAACTAATAAACGCTGCGGTCGAAGAAATACTGACAATGTCGGCCACGCCACGAACCTCCGACGCGCGGCGCAAGAGAGGAAGTAACGCCCTAATCATGCGCTGGACGCTGACCACATTAAGCTCGAACATCGCGGACCAGTCTTCACTCTGGGCTTGGGCCACGCTATCGGCACCTATGGCGCCGCCGGCAACGTTGACCAGTGCGCTGATGCCTCCCGTGGATTGCACGGTCTCCACAACACGCGCAATATCTGAGTCTCTCGTCACGTCAGCCACAATCACGTCGCAGCCAGTGTCTGCAGCGAGGACCTCCAGGCGCTCGTGCCTGCGAGCAACCGCGACCACATCCCATCCAGCATCGCGCAGGGCACGGACTGTTGCCGCTCCGATGCCGGAGCTGGCCCCGGTCACCAGCGCACGACCGGGAGGTGTTCTAGTGCTCACCCTCACGACCAATCGATCCAAAGACCACAGACCACTCGCCGATTTCGCGCGAGTCGATCAACCCCAGAGTCCAAAACGGGTCGAGGTTGAGCGCAGCTTCAACGTCAGCCACGCTGGCAAGATCACAAAGCAACAAAGCTCCGGGGCCCGCTTCGCCCGCCACAGGGCCACTGGCAATAAGCCCTCCAGCGCCCAGCAAGCTTTGCAAGTATTCTCGATGCGCTGGCCGGTGCTCCGCAATGCGGACTGGTTCCTTCGCGTAACGATAGGTAATCGCAAACAGTGCCATGAGTTCCTTACAAGGCTTTGACAGCGCTGAGAACCTTGGACAGGGTCTCTTTTGCGTCACCGAAAAGAAGAGTCGTATTGGGCTCATACAGGAGCTCGTTTTCGATTCCCGCAAAACCTGGACGCATCGAGCGCTTGAGGAACACCACCTGCTTCGCCTCTCCAGCATCAAGGATGGGCATTCCGTATATGGGGGAACCGGGACTAGTCTTCGCGGCGGGATTCACCACGTCGTTTGCTCCCACGACAAGACAGACATCAGCTGTCTTGAACTGGGGGTTCACGTCATCCATTTCTTGAAGCACCTCGTAGGGCACATTCGCTTCCGCCAACAACACGTTCATGTGGCCTGGCATCCGACCAGCGACCGGATGGATCCCAAAGACGACCTCGATGCCCTTGGACTCCAGCACTTTGGCCAGTTCGTACATGGTGTGTTGTGCTTGGGCGACAGCGAGACCATAGCCGGGGACCACGATGACCCGCTGAGAGTAACCGAGCAAAATCGCGACGTCCTCAGCAGAGCCTGACTTCACCGGACGACTCGATACCTCTGTGGAACCCGCAGTCGAGCCTCCCTTGAAGGCGCCGAAGACGATGTTGTTGACGCTGCGGCCCATGGCGCTGGCCATCGCCCGCGTGAGGATGGTACCCGAAGCTCCTACCAGCGTGCCCGCCACCAGCAGCAGAGTGTTGCCCAAGACCAGTCCAGAGGCAGCGACTGCCAAGCCGGTCATGGCGTTGAGAAGGGAAATAACAATCGGGACATCGGCGCCGCCGACGGGCAAAACGAGGAGAACACCCATGACAAGTCCCACCGCCATCAGCGCAGCACCCAAAGTCAGGTTGCCCTGCGTCACGACCAGCACGGAACCGCCCAAAGCAGCGATAGTCAGTAGCACCATCACATAGCGCTGGCCCTTGAAGAGAACGGGACGAGTCGTCATCATCTCTTGCAGCTTGGCAAAGGTGATAACCGACCCCGAGAACGAGACGCTTCCCACAAAGATGGTGAAAGCGACGGCGATGAGGAAGCCCACCGTGTCAGCAGCACCTAGCTCGAGGAAAGCGACCACTGCAGCCGCGCCACCCCCCACACCGTTGAAGAGTGCGACTAGTTGAGGCATTTGCGTCATCTTGACCATGCGAGAGGCAGGAACAGAGATCGCAGAACCCACAGCGATAACAATCAGGATCAAGCCGATGTTGGACAGCTCTTCAGCGAGGAAAACAGTGACAACACCCACGACTGCTCCGAGGGCACCAATTAGGTTTCCGCGCCGGGCGGACTTAGGCGACGCTAAACCGCGCAGGGCCAGAATGAAGCAGACCGCCGCAACAAGATAGAGGAGTGCTTCGACTTCCTCGGTGAGGATACTCATGAGGTTGCTCCTTTAGAGGTCTTCTTTTTGCCGCCAAACATCTCGAGCATGCGGTCTGTGACCACAAAGCCGCCGACGAGGTTCACGGTGGCCATCAGCACCGCGATCAGCGCGAGCACAAGCTTCCAGGTGGAATCGGCGTGGCCCGCCACCACAATGGCCCCGACCAGGATGATCCCGTGGATGGCGTTAGCGCCCGACATCAGAGGTGTGTGGAGAGTGCTAGACACTTTAGACACCACTTCAAACCCGACGAACACCGCCAGAACGAAGTAGGTCAGAAGATTGATGGAATCCATTACTTTGTGCCTTTCTTCGAGGGAGCCGGTGCGGCCGCGGCCTCAGCGGTGGGTGCGTGACGAATCACACCGTCGTGGGTCAGACACGCTCCTGCAACCACTTCGTCGTCGAAATCGGGAGCAACCGTCTGATCTTTAGTCATCAGAGCCAAAAGGTTCGACACGTTCTTCGCGTAAAGCCTTGAGGCATCAAAGGCCATAGCGGAGGGAACATCTTTCATTCCCACGAGGGTGATTGTCCCCCCGGACTTTCCCACGCTGACCAAGACGTCATCACCGGGCTGCGAGCCTTCAACGTTTCCGCCGGTTTCAGCGGCGAGGTCGATGATGACCGAACCTGGCTTCATGTCTTTCATCATCGTCGCCGTGATGAGTCGCGGGGCGGGTCGGCCAGGGATAGCCGCTGTGGTGATGATGACATCCGCGGCAGTGACAAAAGGAGTGAGCAACTCTTGCTGGTGCTTCACGCGATCAGCAGCGAGCTCTTTCGCATAGCCACCGGCGCCATCGGCAGAAACTTCCAGGTCGAGTTCGATAAAGGTTCCTCCCATAGAGCGAACCTCATCAGCCGAAGCAGCGCGAACGTCATAAGCATTAACCCTCGCTCCGAGACGCTTAGCAGTGGCAATCGCTTGCAACCCGGCGACTCCAGCACCCAACACGAGCACAGTGGCCGGGGGGACCGTGCCCGCAGCGGTCATGTACAGGGGGAAAAAACGTGGCAGCCGCATCGAGGCCTCAATAACGCAGCGATACCCTGCGACTAACGCCTGCGAGGTAAGGGCATCCATGGACTGTGCGCGCGAGATCCGAGGGACCAGTTCCAGGGCGAATGCGGTAACTTTTTGGTCCCGCAACGCTTTGACAGCCGCGGCTTCGGATGCTGGCGATGCCAGACCTATGGTGATTGCGCCCGTGTTTAGCTT